>JANXPB010000129.1 GCA_025357545.1 Holophagaceae bacterium | reverse complement strand
GGCTACGCCCTCCCTACGCCCGCCTGCCTCACCTCTAGGGGGTCAATAGTTTTGTCGGTTGACAAGCTCGCGCTGGCTATTGCGCAACGGGCCCTAAAGGCACATCTTCATCCGTCTCACGGCGGTGTCCAGCTGTCCGGGCTCGAATTGGGAGAAGGCGAGGCGCGTCGAGTTCAGGGGACGGCGGTCGAAGGCATAGAAAGTGCTGGGTTTGATGATGAGGCTTTGCTGCTTGCAACGCAGCAGCCACGCGTCTAGATCCAGGCCCGGCCGCGCCGTGGCCCACAGCCCCAGGCCCCCCTCCGGCATGCGGAATTCCAAAGCCTCGCCCAGGTCGTCCCGAAGGCGGGCCGCCAAATGGTCCCGCCGCTCTTCGTAGGCCTTGCGCACTTTGCGCACATGGCGGGCCATGTCCCCATCACGGAAGAGATCCGCCACCGCCCATTCCAGAACCCGGTCCCCCTGCCAATCCATCCTCATGCGGACGCGGGTCAGGCGGTCCACCAGGCCCTTGGGAGCCACCAGGAATCCCAGGCGCACCCCCGGTGCGATGAGTTTGCTCAAGGACCCCATGTAGATCACCTGGCCGGTGGGGTCGCCACTGGCGAGGGGCAGCATCGAGCGGCCATCGTACTGGTATTCGAAGTCGTAGTCGTCCTCGAGCACTGCCATGCGGTAGCGCTGGGCCAGCTCCAGCAGGCGCATCCGGCGTTGGGGGCTGAGCATCACGGTGGTGGGATTCTGATGCTGCGGCGTGAGGTAGACCAGGTCCACGCGCTGGTGTTCCAGCAGGGCCTCCAGGGCGTCCAGGTCCAGGCCCTCTTCATCGACGGGAATGGGTTTCAGGAGCACATCGCCACTCTGCTGGAGGGTCTCCCAGGCGGCCCGGTTGCCGGGGTCTTCCACGGCGATGACACCGCCCTGCTTGAAGAGTGAGAGGCTCATCAAATCGAGCGCCATGCGGCTGCCACGGGTGACCAGGATCTGCTCGGGATCCGCCACCAGGCCCCGGCGTTCCGAAAGCATTTCCGAGAGGGCCCGGCGCAGCAGGGCGTTCCCTTGGGGTTCACCGTACTGCAACAGCTCTTCACCGTGGAGCCGGATGGCCCGTTGGTAGGCGCGGCCCATGGCTTCCGAAGGGGCGAGCCGGGCGTCCGCCAGGCCTTCGGACAAGTCCATGAGCGCGTGGAAGGGCTCCGTGAGGGGACTCAGTGCCGAGGGGATGTCGTAGCCCGGGTCCGAAGGAGGGGCCTGGGCGGGCTCTCCACCGTCGCCCCAGGCGTGGGGGGTCAAATCCGGCAGGGTGCCGCTGACGAAGGTCCCGCTGCCCGGGCGCGTCTCGATCCAGCCTTCGGCTTCTAGTTCGCGCAGGGCCGCCAGCACGGTGTTCCGGTGGACGCCCAATTCTTCCGCCAGATGCCGGGAACCCGGCAGGGCCATGCCCGGCTTGATGCGGCCATTACGGATGGCGAGGCCCAAGGCCCGGGTGATCTGCAACTGCAGGGATTCCCGGGCACCGGGATCGAGGCTGATGGCGAGGTCGCGCAGACGCATAGTGGGAGCCGGTCCGAAAAGGGGTGAAAGGAATTCTAACTCCGGAACCATTCCGTCTCTGGAGGCTCCCGGCTGGACGTTTAAGGGAGCATTGCAGATCCTGCCAGGCCTCACGTATTAGTTTCAGCCGCTTGAGCGTCCGCCGAACGGCCCGCGACGCAGGCCCGGGCGAACCCAGTCCGCCGCCGTGTCCGAAGCGGTGGCCTGGGTGCTGCTCAGCACAAGATTCGATTCAGGCTCGCCCCTGGCGCATGGCGGCTTGAAGCCCATGGATGGCGTCCGTGGGGTCGCCGGCCTTGAAGACAGCGTTCCCCGCCACCAGGCAATCCGCCCCGGCCCGCACCAGGTCGGCGGCGTTGTTCAGGCTCACGCCGCCGTCCACCTGGATGAGAAAAGGCGCTTGGCGCTGAGTCCGCAGGGCGTCCAGTCGCACCACCTTGTCCAGCACCCGCGGGATGAAACTCTGGCCGCCAAAGCCAGGATTCACGCTCATCAACAGCACAAAATCGAAATCGCCCACCAGGTCCGTCAACGTCTCCACCGGAGTGCCGGGATTGAGCACCACCCCGGCTTTGGCCCCGGCCTTCCGGATGGCGTCCAGCGTGCGGTGGAGGTGGGGATCCGCCTCCTGGTGGACGCTCACCCAATCGGCCCCGGCCTCCACGAAGGCCACCGCGTAACGGCTGGGCTCCACGATCATGAGATGGCAGTCCAGTGGCAGCCGGGTGCATTTCCGCAAGGCCGCCACCACCGGCATGCCCAGCGTGATATTGGGAACGAAGCGCCCGTCCATCACGTCCACATGGACGACGCCGGCCCCGGCAGATTCCAGCATGGCCAGCGATTCGCCCAGCCGCGCGAAATCCGCGGACAGGATGCTGGGTGCGAGCAGGGCATCATCAGGTCGAAGGGCCATGGCTCCATTGTGCTGGAACCATGGCCCTCGGCGAAGC
>JANXPB010000107.1 GCA_025357545.1 Holophagaceae bacterium | reverse complement strand
GAAGGTTTCCATCCACTTGGTACTGAAACCGCCAGAGATGAAATCGGGATGATCCATGATCTTGCGGTGCAGGGGGGCTGTGGTTTTCACGCCTTCGATTACCAATGTGTCCAGTGCTCGGCGCATCCGTGCCAGGGCCTCGGTGCGGTTGTTTCCGTAGGCGATGAGTTTGGCCACCATGGAATCATAGGTGGGCGGGATGACGGCGTCCTGGTACATGGCGGTGTCCACCCGGATGCCGGGGCCACCAGGGAAATTGAGGGCTGTGATGCGGCCGGGGCAGGGAGTGAATTTCCACGGGTCTTCGGCATTGATGCGGCACTCGATGGCGTGGCCCCGTTGCACCACCTGCTCCTGGGTGAAGGTGAGCTTCTGGCCCGCGGCGATGCGCAGCTGCTCCTTCACGATGTCGATGCCCGTCACCATCTCTGTCACGGGATGTTCGACCTGGACCCGGGTGTTCATCTCCATGAAGAAGAAGTCGCCACGCTTGTCCAGCAGGAACTCGATGGTGCCGGCGTTGAAGTAACCCACGGCCCGCGCGGCCTTGACGGCCATGTCGCAGATGCGCTGGCGCAGCTCCGGCGAAAGGGCCCCGCTGGGGCTCTCTTCGATGAGCTTTTGGTGGCGCCGCTGGATGGAGCACTCGCGCTCGCCCAGATGCACGATGTTGCCGTAGAGGTCGCCCATGATCTGGACTTCGATGTGGCGCGGCTCCAGCAGGTACTTCTCCATGTACACCGCGTCGTCGCCGAAGGCGATCTTGGCTTCGCTGCGGGCGGTGTGGTAGAGCTCCGGCAGCTCCTCGGCGTGGTTGCAGATGCGCATGCCGCGGCCGCCGCCCCCGGCGGAGGCCTTCACGATGACCGGATAGCCGATGCGCTCGGCGGTCTCCAGCGCTTCCTCCACCGTCTCGATGATGCCGTCGGAACCGGGCATCAGCGGGATGCCGGCCTCCAGCATGGTGGCCTTGGCCTGGGCCTTGTTGCCCATCTTGCGGATGATCTCGGGGTTGGGCCCGATGAAGTTGATGCCGCACGCCTGGCAGACTTCCACGAAGTGGGCGTTCTCGCTCAGGAAGCCGTAGCCCGGGTGGATGGCCTCGGCGCCGGTGACTTCCGCCGCGGCGATGACCTGGGGGATGTTGAGGTAGGACTTGGCCGAGGGAGCGGGGCCGATGCAGACCTCTTCATCGGCGAAGCGCACATGCAGGGCGTTGCGGTCCGCCTCGGAATAGACCGCCACGGTGGAGATGCCCAGCTCTTTGCAGGCCAGGATGACCCGCAGGGCGATCTCGCCGCGGTTGGCGATGAGCACCTTCTTGAAGGGCGGTTCCTCGCTGAGGGCGGCGGGCCTTGGCACTACACGGCGCTTGATGGCGGCGCTCATGGGCTAGCTGATCCGCGCAGCGAAGAGCCGTTCGCCGTATTCCACCGGCTGGCCGTTCTCCACCAACACCCGCACGATCTCGCCGGTGATGTCACTCTCGATCTCGTTCATGAGCTTCATGGCTTCGACGATGCACAGGGTCTGGCCCGGGCGCACATGGTCCCCGGGGCTCACAAAGGACGGCGAACTGGGGTTCGAGGCGCGGTAGAAGGTGCCGACGATGGGGCTGGTGATGTAGTGGATGCCCGGCTCGTCCTGGGCGGCGGCGGGGTCGGCGGCCTGGGTTTGGCTGGGCGAGGCGGGGGCCGGGGCGGCTTGGGCCGACACCATGTGGCCGACGGGGGAACCGTAGGGGGACGAGGTTTGATTCGGAGCGTAGGTGACCTGGGTGGCCGGAGCGTGGATGCTGTCCTTGCGGATGCGGAACTTCATGTCCCCGGCTTCGAATTCGAATTCCTGGAAGGGTTCCTTGCTCACCAACGCGATCAGGGACTTGATCTCTTCAAGGCCGATGGGGCCGGCCGGGGTGGCGTGGTTGGGCGTGGGGTTCCTGGGCATGGGCACCTTGCGAACGGCGGGGGCGGCGGGTTTGGGATTGCTGGGTTTTTTCCGGGCACTCATGCTGGGGTCTCCAGTTTCTGGGTCCTGGAAGGGACGAAGGATTGGGCAGGGAAGGCAGGAAGCATAGCGCAGGGGGTCTTGGTCACGTGGCCTCGGGGGCTTCGGGCTTGGGCAGCGGAGGTAGGGCTGGTACTTTTCCGCGCCTGTGCAGGGACTCGTTCTCCTCGGCGCGGAATTCCTTCCGGGCCGCGTCCAGGATGCCGTTGAGGAACTGCGTGCCCTCGTGGTCGCTGAACTCCTTGACGATCTCCAGGGCCTCGTTGATGACGATGGGGAAGGGGATCTCCTTCAGATACATCAGCTCGTAGAGGCCCAGCCGGAGCAGGTTCCGGTCCACCACCGCCATGCGGTGGATCTTCCAGTGCTCGGCGTACTTCTGGAGCACCCGGTCGATCTCCTCCAGCTGCCCGTGGATGCCGTCAACCAGGCGGCGCGCGTAGTAGAAGGCGTCCCGGTTCAGATCCTGGATGGCGGAAAAGCCCGCGAAGACCTGATCCGGCAGGTAGCCGGTCATGTCCATGGCGTAGAGCATCTGCAGGGC
Organism: Holophagaceae bacterium; assembly: GCA_025357545.1. Classification (GTDB taxonomy): domain Bacteria; phylum Acidobacteriota; class Holophagae; order Holophagales; family Holophagaceae; genus JANXPB01. The sequence continues at coordinate 37,071 of JANXPB010000107.1, read as the reverse complement.
GTATTCCCGGCCCCGGCGGCGGACGCCCATCTACTTCTTCTTCCCGAAGGCGCGGGTCAGATCCACCAGCTCGATGAGCGCCGAGGCCGATTCCCAGCCCTTGTTGCCCATCTTGGTGCCGGCCCGCTCGATGGCCTGGTCCACGCTGTCCACGGTGAGGACGCCGAAGACCGTGGGCACGCCGGTCTGCAGTGCCACCTGGGCGGTGCCCTTGGTGACTTCGCCCGCGATCATGTCGAAGTGGGGGGTGCCGCCGCGGATGACGCAGCCCAGCACCACGATGCCGGCGTATTTGCCGGATTTCGCCGCCAGCAGCGCCGCCTGGGGCAGCTCGAAGCTGCCGGGCACCTTGATGAGATCTATTTGGGATTCAGAGCCCCCGTGGCGGAGCAGGCAGTCCGTGGCGCCGCCCACCAGGCGGTCCACGATGAAGTCGTTCCAGCGGGCGGCCACCAGCGCGAAGCGGTCGCCCTTGTCCACGCGCAACTGGCCCTCAAAGATCCCCATTGGTACCCCCCGCAAGGTGGTTCGAACCGATGAGCCTATCACGGATCGGCGGACCCCTGAAGGCCGGGTGGGGGTTGGCGCCCTCCGGCCCAAGGCCGCCCTGGCGGAAAAGGCCTGGAATGCCTGGGAAAGCCGGTGTCCGTGCACGCGGCATCAGCGCAACCTTCGCCACGGGTCTACAGGCGCCGGTGCGAAGGTGCCACCATTTGGGAGCCACACCTGGGGCCCTCTCTGCTCCCTCAGGGTTTCGGCCTCGGGTGGAATTTCCGGGTTTAAAAGTGGATGCGCAAGGAGCCCTTGGGCCGGGCTCTGCGGGGGGCGCTGCCCACGGGCACGCCTAGCACCCGGAAGGCCTCGACCATGTCGGGGCAGATGGAGAGCCGGCCCTCCGCCTCCTCCACGCCGGCCTTCCGCATGGCCTGGGCTGCCTGGCCGTGGAGCCCGACCAGCACCGTGTGGATGCCATGGCGGTTGAGTTCCAGGATGGCGCTCTCGAAGGCCACGAGGCCGGTGGCGTCGATGGTGGGGACCTCCTCCAGCCGGAAGATCACCGCCCGGGTGCCGGCGTCGATGGAGCGCAGGGCGCCCATGGCGCGCTCGGCGGCGCCGAAGAAGAGCGGGCCGGAAATATCGTAGATGGCCACGCCCGGGGGCAGTGTGCCGGGCAGGGTGCCGCGGTCCCCCAGCGATAGATCGCCTTGAGTGGTGTGGGCCATGCGCCGCATGAAGAGCAGCGAGGCGAACACCACACCCACGCCCACGGCCACCACCATGTCGAAGAGCACCGTCAGGAAGAAGCAGGTCAGCAGCACCGCCACGTCGCTGCGGGGCGCCACCCGCACCGTGTGGAAGAAGTGGTCCACCTCGGACATGTTCCAGGCCACCAGCAGCAGCAGGCCCGCCAGGCTCGCCATGGGCACGTAGGCGATGAGCGGCGCCAGCAGCAGCACGATGAGCAGCAGGGTCACCGCGTGGATCATGCTCGCGAAGGGCGTGCGGCCCCCGGAGCGGAAATTCGTGGCGGTGCGGGCGATGGCGCCGGTGGCGGAGATGCCGCCGAAAAAGGGCACCACCACGTTGGAAACGCCCAGGGCCAGCAGTTCTGCATCGGGGTCGTGCTTGGTGCGGGCCATGCCGTCCGCCACCACCGCCGACAGCAGGGATTCGATGGCCCCGAGCATGGCCACGGCGAAGGCGCCGGGCAGCAGGCGCCGGATGAGCCCGAAGCTCAGGTCCATGGGGCCGCCGCCTGGCCCCAGGGCGTGCCAGGGCCACATGGGCAGGGGCGGCAGGCGTGGCACGCCGCGCACCAGGTGGCCGTCCACCATGGTCTGGAAGCGGCTGCCGATGGTTTCCACATGGAAGCCGGGCAGGTAGCGGGTCAGCAGGTAGGCGCCGAGGGCCACGAAGGGCAGGGCGATGAGCGGGGCGGGGATGGGCCGCAGGAATTTGGGCAGCACGCGGATGAGGGTGCGCTTGGGCAGGCGGGGCACCAGCAGGATGCCCAGGGTCAGCAGCGCCACCAGCCCCTCCCAGAGCGAGGCCGTGGGCAGGGCCCGCGCCATGGCCGCCACGCGCTCCACGAAGTGCTCCGGCAGGTGCTCCACACGCAGGCCCAGGGCGTCCTTCACCTGCAAGGTGCCGATGACCACCGCGATGCCCGCGGTGAAGCCCGTGGTGACCGGATGGGGGATGAACTCGATGAGGCTGCCCAGGCGCAGCAGGCCGAGCGCGATGAGGATCAGGCCCGCCATGAGGCCCGTGATCAGCAGCCCCCCCAGGCCGTCATGGGCCTGGATGGGCGCCAGCAGCACGATGAAGGCCGCCGTGGGCCCCACCACCTGCAGCCGCGAGCCCCCCAAGACCGCGGAGATGAAGCCCGCCACGATGGCGGTGTAGAGGCCCTGCTGGGGCGGCGCCCCCACGGCGATGGCCAGGGCCATGGCCAGGGGCAGCGCCACGACGCCCACCACGAAGCCCGCCATGGCGTCCTTCTTGAACTGTTCAAAGCCGTAGCCTTCCTTCAACACCGCCCTCAGCGCCGCGGCGGGAAGCTGGGAGAGCGGCACACCCTGGGAGCTATCGGGGTCGTGGGTTCGGGCCATGCTTTGAACAAAGTGGAAGCCAGGCGGGCCCGTGTCACTTGGGGTGGGGTTGTGCCCTGGGTCTCAGCAACTTTCCCAAAGCGGGGGCCCCGGCGGCGATAAACTGGCCTTTTGGCTCTTTGTCCTGGGAGACCGCATGGCCCGCATCGAATCCAGCCCTGAGTTTGTCCGCTCCGTCTACGCGAAGATGGACGCCAACTTGAAGGTGGTGCGCGCGCGCCTGAACCGGCCCCTCTCCCTGGCCGAGAAGATCGTCTACGGCCATCTGGATGATGCCGCCGGCCAGGAGATCGTGCGGGGCAGTTCCTACCTGGACCTGCGGCCCGACCGCGTGGCCATGCAGGACGCCACGGCCCAGATGGCCCTCCTGCAGTTCATGTCCAGCGGCCGAAGCGAGGCCGCAGTGCCTTCCACCGTCCACTGCGACCACCTGATCCAGGCGGAGGTGGGCAGCGAGAAGGACCTGGCCCGGGCCGTGGACGAGAACCGCGAAGTCTACGACTTCCTCCACAGCGTCTGCGAAAAGTACGCGCTCGGCTTCTGGAAGCCCGGCAGTGGCATCATCCACCAGGTGGTGCTGGAGAACTACGCCTTCCCCGGCGGCCTCATGATCGGCACCGATTCCCACACGCCCAATGCCGGCGGCCTGGGCATGGTGGCCATCGGCGTGGGCGGCGCGGACGCGGTGGACGTGATGGTGGGCCTGCCCTGGGAGCTGAAGGCGCCGAAACTCATCGGCGTGAAGCTCACCGGCAAGCTCAAGGGCTGGACTTCCCCCAAGGACGTGATTTTGAAGCTGGCGGGCATCCTTACGGTCAAGGGCGGCACCGGCGCCATCGTGGAGTACTACGGGACGGGGGTGGATTCCATCTCGTGCACGGGCATGGGCACCATCTGCAACATGGGCGCCGAGATCGGCGCCACCACGAGCCTCTTCCCCTTCAACCACCGCATGGCGGACTACCTGCGCGCCACCGAACGCGGCGAGCTGGCCACCCTGGCGGAAGGCTTCGCCGCCAACCTGCGGGCCGATGAGGGCGCCACCTACGACCAGGTCATCGAGATCGACCTGGACACGCTGGAGCCCCACATCAACGGCCCCTTCACCCCCGACCTGGCCTGGCCCCTGTCGAAATTCGCCGCGGCGGTGAAAGAGAAGGGCTACCCCGAAGAATTAAAGGTCGGCCTCATCGGCTCCTGCACCAACTCCAGCTACGAGGACATGGAACGCGCCGCCAACGTGGCGCGCCAGGCCCTGAACCATGGTGTGAAGGCCAAATCCGAATTCACCATCAGCCCGGGTTCCGAGCAGATCCGCGCCACCATTCAGCGGGACGGCCAGATGGCCACGTTCACCGAGGTGGGCGGCGTGGTCATGGCCAACGCCTGCGGCCCCTGCATCGGCCAGTGGAAGCGCCACGGCGTCGCCAAGGGCTTAAAAAACTCCATCATCACGAGCTTCAACCGCAACTTCGCCGCCCGCAACGACAGCAACCCCGACACCCATGCTTTCGTGGCCTCTCCCGAAATCGTCACGGCCCTCGCGCTGGCGGGGCGGCTCACCTTCAATCCCGAAACCGATGAACTGACAGGCGCTGACGGCAGAGGCTTCAAGCTCACTTCGCCCTTCGGCGATGAGCTGCCCAAACGCGGCTTCGACAAGGGCGTGGCCACCTACCAGGCGCCCCCCGAGGACCGCAGCGGCGTCCAAGTGAAGGTGGATCCGACCTCAAGCCGCCTGCAATTGCTGGAACCCTTCAAGGCCTGGGAAGGCACGGATCTCACGGACCTGCCCATCCTCATCAAGGCCAAGGGCAAATGCACCACCGACCACATCTCCATGGCGGGCCCCTGGCTCAAGTACCGGGGCCACCTGGACAACATCAGCAACAACCTGCTCATCGGCGCCCAGAACTTCTTCACCGGCAACGTGAACTCCGTGAAGAACGTGCTCACGGGCGTCTACGGCGAAGTGCCCGCCACGGCCCGGGCCTACAAGGCCGCGGGCAAAGGCTGGGTGGTCATCGGCGATGAGAACTACGGCGAAGGCTCTTCCAGAGAGCACGCCGCCATGGAGCCCCGCTTCCTGGGGGGCCGCGCCATCATCGTCAAGTCCTTCGCCCGCATCCACGAAACCAACCTGAAGAAGCAGGGCATGCTGCCCCTCACCTTCGCCAACCCTTCCGATTACGACAAGCTGCAGGAGGACGACCGCGTGTCCATTCTCGGCCTCACCGCCTTCCAGCCCGGCGTGCCCCTCACCATGGTGGCCACCCACACGGACGGCACCGAGGACCGCATCACGTTGAACCACACGTTCAACGAGGGGCAGATCGGCTGGTTCAAGGCGGGTTCAGCGCTCAACCTCATGGGTCAGAAATCGGGCAAGTAAAGTATCCCTCCCCTAACGCGGCCCCAGCGCCGCGATGAGGCGGGGGGACCATAGCGGCGGCCGCATCACCGTGTGGATGGACCCTTCGGTGAGTCCCTACCTGGGCGTTCTGCGTTTCTCCAACAAAGGCACCTTCCGCGGCCGCGACGTGAAGCTTCCCGAGATCCACGACACGACGGTGCCGGCGCTCTGGTATGCGGCTCAGAAGCTCCGGCGGGCGTAGGCCCAGGTGGAGAGGCTCAGGGACAGAAGGCCGAAAGCCAGAAGGCCCCCGATCAGCCCCAGGGCGGGCGCGGGCTGCGCCAGGACGCGCTGGAAGAAGCGGAAGAGGTCCGCGGCGCCATCCAGTCCCCATCCCGCCAGGCTGGCTGCCAGGGCGAGGATCGCCGCGAGGGAGAAGGCCAGGATGCCCCTGGACGGCTCGAAGGCGTGCACGAAAGGCAGGAACGCGAAGAGGCCGAAGGCATCGACCAACGCCAGCGCGACAGCGGACCGGAGCTCCTCGGGCGTCGGGGCGGCCGCGCGGCCTGGGGCCAGGGCGTGGGCCAGGCCCGCGACCGCGAGGGTGAGGGCGAGGCCCGCCAGGAGCCCCAGGAAGCTGAGGAGGTACTTGGTCCGCACGAGCTGCGCCCGGGTGACGGGCAGGGAGGCCATGAAGCCCTCCACGTCGAAGGTCAGGCCCTGGAAGGTGGACACGATGATGAGCATGAACATGCATGTGAACGCGATGGCGGGGATGTCGGTCCCACGCTTCGTGACTTGGTGGACCACCATCAGAGCCAGGTAGAAGGCCAGGAGCGGCGACATCAGGAGCAGGAGGCGCCGGCTGGTGGCCCAGGCCATGCGGATCAGCGGGCGCATAGGGACTCCTTTCCCCGGTCGTGGAAATAGACCAGGTCCTCCAGGCTCGGACGTTCCTGGAGGGCGCCGTCAGGCAGCAGGGAGGCGAGGCTCCCCGCACCTTCGCAGAGGAGCGTGAGGCCTAGCTCCGTGCGCTCGCCGCCGCGGCAGCGGTCCTTGAGAGGGCCTTCCAGGAGTTCTTCGCCGCCCCTCACGAGGGCCCAGGATTCCAGCAGGTCGTCCTTCGCCCCCGCCAGGACCAGGCGGCCCGCTTTGAGGATGGCCACGTGGTCCGCCACGCGCTCCAGGTCCGAGGTGATGTGGGTGGAGAAGAGCACGGCCCTCCCCTCGTCCTGGATCACTTCCAGGAGCAGGTCCAGCAGGTCGCGGCGCATGAGGGGATCCAGGCCGGAGGTGGGTTCGTCCAGCAGGAGCAGCTCGGCCTCGTGGCTGAGGGCGAGGGCGAGGGCCGCCTTCATGCGGCTGCCCTGGCTCAGTCTCGCGAAGGCCGTCTTCCGCGGCAGCTCGAAGGCGTCGCAGATACGGCGGTAGGTGGCGCGGTCCCACCGGGGATAGAAGGGCGCCACCACCTCGCCCAGCTCATCCACCCGGAGGAGGGGAAAGAGGGTCGGGCTCTCCTGCACGAAGCCGATGCGCTGGCGCAGGCGCGCGCCCCCCAGGCGGGCGTCCTCGCCGAAGAGCCGGATCTCGCCGCCATCCAGGGGCAGGAGGCCCAGCACAAGCTTGAGCAGGGTGGACTTGCCCGCGCCGTTGGCCCCGATGAGGCCGGTGATGGTGCCGGCCGGCACGGCCAGGTCCACGTCCCGGAGGTTGAAGGCGCCGTGGGACTTCGAGAGATTGCGGAGTTCGAGGAGGTTGGCCATGGTCAGAAGTCCCTCCTTGAAAAGAACTTCAGGGAAAGCAGGTAGGAGAGGGTGAAGAGGCCCGCGAGGACCAGGGCCATCGCGACGGGGCGGGCCATCGAGGCATCGATGAAGCGGTGGAGGTCCGTCTCGGTCATCGCAAGAGTGACTACGAGGGTGATCAGGGAGCCGTACCCGACGACGAGCCCTTTCATGCCCCAGCCCAGGAACAGGGGCATGGGGTAGGCGAACCAGAAGATCAGGAGCACGCCCACGCCGAGGAACTGGTCCCGGGACATGACGCTCATGGGGATGGGATGGCGCGCGGCCACGCTCAATTCCACCCACACGGCGGCGTGGGCGAGGAGGAGCAGGCCGCCGGTGAAGAACAGGACTTCGGCGTAGCGCAGGCGCACCACGGCGGCCCGGGACACGGGCAGCACCAGGAGGTCCCCTAGGGTCCCCTTGGCGCTTTCCCGCTGGTGGATGATCACGGGGAGCATGGGAATGAGGAAAGAGGTCTCCAGGATCAGGCCCGTCAACCGGGTGCCTTCGTCGGCCATCACAACGGCCCCCAGCCCCATCCCCAGGATGAGGATCGGCACCACCAGGGAGCCCCAGTGCAGCCTCAGGTCGCGCCTCAGCAGTTCAAGCAGCATGGGGTTTCCCTTCGGGCCGGCGCCGCCCCAGCAACACGAGGATGTCCTCGAGGCTGGCGCGCTCCACGAGGGCGCGGCCCTCGTAGCGGCGACGGGCAGACTCGACGTCGTCGGTGAGGCCTTCGAAGCCGTGGGCGTTCGTGCGCAGGCCCTGGAAGCCGTTGCTGCCATCGGTCTCCAGCAGATCGAGGCCGCCCTTCACGACGCCCCAGCTGTCCCGCAGCGCGTCCTGGCTGTGGCTGAAGACCACTTCGCCGTCCCGCAGCAGGGTGACGAGGTCGGCGCGGACTTCCAGGTCGGAGGTGATGTGGGTGCTGAAGAGGATGGCGCGGCGATCGTCGAGGGTGGCGGCGAGGCGGGCGAGCAGCTCCCGGCGGAAGGCGGGGTCGAGGCCCGTGGTGGGCTCGTCCAGCACGAGCAGCTCGGCGTCCCGGGACAGCGCCAGGGTGAGGGCGAAACGGGTGCGCTGGCCCAGGGACAGCGTGTCGGACTTATTCTGGGGATCGAGGCCAAAGTCCGCCATCAGGGACTTCCAGCGGGCCTCGTCCCAGGCGGGGAAGAAGGAGGCGTGGACTTCCTTCAAGGTGCGCAGCCGCACCCCCGGCATGAACTTCGGCTCGTCGGAGACGTAGGCGATGCGCGCGCGCAGCGCGGCGCCTTCCCGCGCGAGGTCGCGGCCCTGGAAGGTGATCATGCCGGCGTCGGGCTTCACGAGGCCGAGGATGGCCTTGAGGAGCGTCGTCTTGCCGGCGCCGTTGGGGCCGATCAGGCCCATGAGCAGGCCCGCCGGCAGGCCAAAGGAGACGCTCTTGAGCTCGAATTCGGGGAAGCGCTTGGCGAGGCCGTCGATGCGCAGCAGCGGACTACTCATGGTCCGCCTCCAGCAGCAGCTCGAACATGCGCCGCAATTCCTTGGGCGGGATGGCGGAGCCGTGGGCCTCGGCGATGGCCTTCGAGAGGTGCTCCTCCACGGCGCGCACGCGCTTCTCCCGCAGGAACTCGGCGTTGGGGGAGGCGACGAAGGTGCCCTTGCCGCCCACGGTGTCGATGAGGCCTTCGCGCTCCAGCTCGTCGTAGGCGCGCTTGGTGGTGATGACGCTGATCTGGAGGGTCTGGGCCAGCTTGCGGATGGAGGGCAGGGCCTCGCCCTCCTTCAGATCGCCCGCCAGGATCTGGGTGCGCACCTGGCGGAGGATCTGCTCGTAGATCGGCTGGGGCGAGGAGTTGGAGAGGAGGATCTTCATGGGTGGGCCAACTGTATATGTAAGATAGATACAGTAAGCCCGATTTCGACCCTGTCAAGAGCCTTCCGTCGCCCAAGTTTCTTCAGTCTTCGCCGACCGCCTTCGGGTATCCGAGTTCGGTGAGCAGGATGGCGGAGCCCCGTCGCCGCGCCCCGTAGCTCAGGCGCCGCCAGGCCCACTCGGCGGGGCCCATGGAGACATGCCGCAGCCAGAGGCGGCTGCTCCATACCTGGAGGGCGAAGAATGCGAGGCCGCCCAGGAGGCCGGCGCTGACGGAGACCTTGCCGTAGAGGCCCAGGCCGTAGCCGTTGAACACCCACGTGCAGACCACGGACTGGAGCAGGTACTGGGTGAGGGCCATGCGCCCCAGGGGCGCGAAAAGGCCCAGGAGGCGGCGGCCGGCGCCGCGCCGGAGCAACAGCAGAATGCCCGCGGCGTAGCCCACGGTGAGGGCGGGCCGGGCGAAGAAGGCCGTCAGCTTGATGAGCATCCGGAAGGGCTGGGGGATCCCGGCCACGGCGGCGTGCAGGGCGGGCTGGGGCAGGAAGTTGGCGAGGAGGCCGAGGCCGAAGCAGGCGAAGAAGAGAATGCGCAAGGTGCGGAGGTGCTGGTCAGGTTCGGAAAGGAAGCCCTTCTTCCAGAAGTACACGCCGAGGATGAAGAAGGGCAGGAGGGCCGGCAGCCGGCTGGTGAGGCGCTGGGGCCCGAGGACGTGGACGAACTCCCAGGCGCGGTAGCGCAGGGCCTCCAGCCAGGTGCCGGCGCCGTAGTGCTGGAGGCCCAGGCGGTAGAAGCCCGCGGGATCCTGCTCGAGGCCGCGCAGCAGGGGCAGGAAGGGCAGGGCGATGAGCAGCGACACGGCCAGCAGGAGGGGGATGGACCAGAGGATCCGCGAAGGCCGCAGGCGGAGGAAGGGCAGCACCAGGAGGCTGATGAGGGCGTAGTCCAGGAGGATGTCCACGTTCCAGAGCAGGAGGCTGTGGGCGAGGCCGAAGAGGGCCAGGGCGCCCACCCGCCGCAGGGCGAAGGCGGTGTAGCCGCGGCCCGCGCGGTCGGCGCTCTCCATCTGGATGACGAGGCCCGCGCCGAAGAGCAGGCCCAGCAGCGCCGCGGCCTTGCCCTCCAGGAGGACGCGCACCAGGGCTTCGGCGATGCCGCCCCCCCAGCCCAAGGGAACGGCCAGCTTCGCGTCCCGGGCCCACAACACGCCGCTGAAGACGTCGAGGTTCACCAGCAGCACGCCCAGGAGGGCGAGGCCGCGCATCACGTCGAGCTGAAGGAGGCGGGCGGCCGGGGCGACCGGTTGGAGCGTGGGCGGGGCATCAGGCGCAACGGTCATGGCAGTTCCAGGCAGGGCCCTCCCGGCATTCAGGAAGGGAGGATCGCGGACAGTGGGATGGGGTCGGCGGGCGGCGAATGACGTGCGATAGGTAGACTATGCGGCGTGCGAATCGGCCGTGGGCAAGAGATCGGCGAGTCGCCGGGCGCGACCGGCGGATGCCATGGAATCCTCCCGCCAGGCGTTGCCGCGTCCCTGCCTCAGGCTGGGACGGTGTCCGCCTCGGGCCGGGGCCGCGCGCCGCGGATCACCAGCCAGAGCATGAAGGCCATCTCTCCGAGGAGGGCGGGGAAGGTGATCTTGGAGACCAGATCCATGTGTTGGGGAGCCATCATCCCGACGAAGCTCATGGCCACGTAGGCGACGCCGTTGATGAGCAGCCACACGCCCAGGAAGCGGGGCAGGAAGCCCGAGCGGCAGGTCAGCAGCCCGAGGGGGAAAAGCCAGAGGCCCCAGAAAATCTCGGAAACGATGGTCATCTGGTTGCTCAGCTTGAGGAACAGCATGGCCAGGGCTTCCCGCTGCGGCTGATCGAACACCGACAGGAACTCCGCGCCTCGCGCCAGCAGCAGGACCAGAAGCTGGATCGCCCCGTCCATGAAGCCGATGGGGACCTGCACCAGCACCAGGACAACCATAAGCAAGGCGAGCGGCTGATCCACTTCCTTGAATAGCCTGTGGAGCGCCAGGACGAGGAAAAGGAAGACCACCACGGACACCAGTGAACTGGCGATGCTGAACCGGAAGAGCGATTCCGAGGCGAGGATGTTCCGGGCCGTGGCCGCCGCGTTCTCCTTCACGAACAGCTTGGCGGGGATGTACATGAGATTCATGATCCCGAGGACCGTCAGCACGAGGTACAGCCAGCCCGCGACCCGCGCGTTCTTTTGCAGTGAAGGCATGGCTTCCCCTTTGGATTTTCAATGCGTTGCGCTGAGATACGGTGTTCCGGTCCGACGGGTTTAGGAGGCGTGGGTGGGCCTCTGTGCCTAGCGTGCCTCCGCGATTGTTCTTCGATCCAATGCAAGCCGAAGAGGCACCGCAGAATCCCGGGCAGACGATCCTGAGACGCGATTACGATGGAGCCTGACTTCCTTCACAGAGCCTCCACCCACGCTTTGGAGCCCACGATGAATGCAGAAACCGCCCCGGTCCCCACCCCCGGCAAAGGCCTGAAGATCGCGATGATCCTGGTGCGCAGCCTCATGGGGCTGCTCTTCGTGTTCGCGTCGGTCACCTACCTGTTCAAGCTCTTCACGCCGCCGCCGCTCACGGGCGCCATGAAAGTATTCAACGATGGCATCGAGGCGTCGCGCTACCTCATGCCCACCGTGAAGGTCATCGAGCTGCTTTGCGGCCTGGCCTTCCTGTCGGGCCGCTTCGTGCCCCTGGCCGCGGTGCTGATCGCGCCCATCATCGTGAATATCCTGCTGGTGCATGTGTTCCTGGGCCCCGAAGGCCTCCCCTTGGCAGTGTTCCTGGTCCTCGCCAATGGCTTCCTCGCCTACTTCCACCGGGACCGCTACCAGCCCCTGTTCAGGGCCTGAGGCCATGGCTGCTGAATCGTTCCGCATCTACCACAACGCTCACTGCTCCAAGAGCAATTCGGCCTGCGCGCTGCTGGCGGAGCGGGGAGTGGCGATGGAAGTGGTGGACTACTTGACAACGCCACCCACGGCGGACGAGCTGCGGGAGCTGCTGGGGAAATTGGGGATGAAGCCCGGGCAGTTGCTGCGTCGGGGCGAGGCGCTGTTTATTGAGTTGTACGGCGGTCGGGAGCTGACGGACTACGAAGCCTTCGCGGCACTGCTGGCCCACCCGATCCTCATGGAGCGCCCCATCGTCGTGCGTGGCGACAAGGCTGTGGTGGCGCGGCCCCCGGAGCGGGCGCTGGAACTGCTGTCGGCGGGAGGTGTCCCCGAGGCATACAAAATCCACCACGGATGAACCCGGAGCCACTCGGTTCAAACCAACCGGGGGACATCCTTGCCGGATTCCCGGCCTTCGCTTGGCGCAGGTGCTGCGCCGGACAGCGGGCGGTGCACCCTTTCGGGACCACAACCCCTTGAGGCGAATCCCCATGTGCATCCGATCACTCCACGGATCAAAGCTCTGCCTTGTCTTGATCGGCCTGGCCTTGCTCGTCGGGTGCCGGACCTCGACTCTCGAAGGCACCATCATCGTCGGGAAACCGGTGGCCGGCGTGACGGTTATGGTCGTACCCGAAAAGGACCTCGCCCCGTACCTGGCTCAAGTCCGCGCCAAACACGCCCCCGCTTTCGCTGCATTGCGCCAGGATTACGTCGAATCGAACCGGGCGATGGTGGGGCATGCCTTCGACACGGTCGAGCCGCAGATCTTCGCCCGGGTCGAGGACATCGAGATCTGGGAACCCGTGCGGACCGAGGACACCGTGTACTGGTATTTCACCTATGACCCAGGAAGGCATAGCGCGAAAGAGGCCGAGGCGCTGGTGGACAAGACGCTCATCGACAAAGGCGAGGAGGGCGCGAAAGGCCTGGCCACCTACCATCCTTTGCCCAAGGTGGACCGCGTGGTGGACATGCGGCCACGGGTGGCGGCTGCAAGAAGCCATATGGAGGACTGGGAGGCGAAGGCCTTCGCGGACTTTCCCGCGGGCTCCGGCATGACCACCGTGACCGACGCGGCCGGCAGCTTCAAGCTCACCGTGCCGCCGACGGGGAGGCTGGCACTGGTGGCTCGCGGCACGGTCATCCTCGACGGGCGCCCCCAGCAGCGCACGTGGGCGATCTGGTTGCGGCTGGCGGGTGAGCGGCCCAGGACGCTCCAGCTCAGCGCCCAGGATTTGATCTTCAGCGACCCGCAGCGCTCGCTCCTGCACGTGGACTGAGAGCGAATCCTGAGCTTCGGGCGACCCTCGCTCCGGGGCGCGGCCTCCGAAAGCGGGTGCGGGAGTTTCCAGGGTTCTCATCCTTGGTGGGGCCCGCTAACCTGCTGTCTCATGTTCAAACGCGCCCTTCTCGGTTTGATGATTTTGCTGGAGCCGGGCCTCGCTTCGGGTCCGGCGACCGCCGGCACGCCGCCGGAATGGTCGAAGCCCGCCCCGGCTTACCGCATCGTCCGAAATGTCTATTTCGTGGGCACGGCGGAACTGGGCTGCTACCTCATCACGATTTCCAGAGGGCATATCCTCCTCAACACCGGCCTGGCGGATTCACCGCCGTTGATCACGGCGAGCATCCGCGCGCTGGGCCTTGATCCCAAGGACATCCGAATCCTGCTGACCAATCAGGCGCACTACGACCACGTGGGCGGCTTCGCGGAAATGCAAAAGATCACGGGCGCCAAGGTTTTTGCCACCAACGCTGGCGCCCAACTGCTGGAAAGTGGCGGTGGCGCGGACCCTGGTGGCATGGCGTCCTTCATGCCGGTGAAGGTAGACCACATGCTGAGGGATGGCGAGGTCATCACGTTAGGGGATGTGGCCCTGACGGTGATCGCCACCCCCGGGCCACACGCCAGGCAGTGTGAGCTACCGCATGGCCATCCACCAGGGAGGACGGGAATTGACGCTGCTCTTTGCCAATCTGCCCACCGTGGTGATGCCCCTGAAGAACCCCAAATATCCCGGCATCGTGGCGGATCTGACCCGCAGTTTCCAGCGGCTGAAGGCCCTCGAACCAGACGTGTGGGTGGTGGCCCATGTCTCCCAGTGCGGCCTGGTGGCCAAACACGCGGCGGGGAATTACGAGGATCCCAGTGGCTATGCCACGGCCGTAGCGGCCTGTGAAGCGGACTTCAAAGCCAAAGCAGAGGCCGAGTTGGGCGGGCGATAGGGGCCCCCCGGCGCAGGGAAAAAATATCAGCCAGGGTTGAACTCGGATTCACTGGAATTGAACAACGGGAAGGACTTAGGATCTCGAGCTGAAACGGCATGACCTCGGTTCAATGGATCCCAGAACTGCCATGCTCGTTCGACTTTCCGGAGGCGGAGGGCCTGGTCGAATCGTCAAGGTGGCTTCCGCCTTGTGGGTCTCCATCGCCGACCAGTAGGTGCCCTCGTGGGGATCCAGGTTGTGGTCATAGCAGCGCATATTGCCCTGGTCGTCCAGCACTATGGAATAGCGGGTGCCGGCGGACATAGGCAGAGTGGTCAGGACGTTATTGAAGCCCCCGACGAAGCCCAGGTTGTCCCCGGAGGAAGGGGTGACCGAGTCTAGCGAAAGGCGCCATGGCGCGGTGGGACGCGCACTGGTCCACCACGAAGTTGTGAAAGCGGTTCTACCGGGCGGGGGGCAAGGCCCCTAGCTTCTAGGAAACCCCACCCCGTCCCTCGCGCTTTGGCGGAGGGGCCGAATTAAAGGATTCCCATGACCACCCTTCCACGCTCCCTTTGGAAACTGCGCCGCGGCCTCCATCTCGCATTCCTGGCCGTGGCCCTCCTCGGCATCGCCATGCCGGTGGCCGCGGGGGCCACGGGCACGCCCATCAACGCGGTGCCGTACTCGATCTCCACGCCGGGCTGCTACTACCTCGCCAACGACCTCGTCCTGCCCGTGGGCGGCTACAGCGCCATCACCATCGCCGCCGACGGCGTCATCGTGGACCTCAACGGCTGCCGGCTGAGCTCTGCAGGCACCGCCACCAGCGTCTTCACTGCAGGCGTCACCACCACCAACCACAAAAACATCACGGTCCTGAACGGCACGCCCACCGGCTTCATGGCGGGCATCTCGTTTGGCTCCTTCAGCCCCGCGAGCCGCCCCAACCGCAACATCGTGCTGCAGGACCTCGCCATCACCGGTCCCGACGCGGCCGGTCCGTCGACGCCCATGGGCATCTACGTCAACGGGGGCTCCGGCGTGCTGCTGAAGAACGTGAGCATGAACAGCCTGGTGGGCGGCACGGCCTCGGCGTCTACGTGCAGAACTCCGACTACGTGCGGGTGCTGGAGACCAACGTGGGCCAAATCGCCAGGGCCTCGGTGAACGGCATCTACCTCAACGCCTGCAACTATTTCACCGTCAAAAACTGCGTGGTGGACTACGCCGGCGACGCCGGATTCTACTCTCCCGGCAGCGGCATCACCATCACGCCGAGCTGCATGAACGGCCACGTCATGGACAACCGCATCGTCACAGGCAATCTGACCAGCAACAACCTGTACACCAAGTTCGGCAACAACATGGTGGAAACTCTCGGCGGCGGTTACGCCACCACCGGCGTTCATGCCGGGAACAATTACTGAGCCACGGGAGCCTCGCATTGCGCGAAGGCACCGCCCGGGGCGCTCCCTTGGCCGCGGGCGGCCCTCCGAGTTCGGCGCGGCTCCCAACCCTGCTCCACGCGCGCTGGCCGAACTCTTGGGGGTCTTCGGTCCATTGCTCAGGCCGTTTCGGCCACCCATGAATCCGAGGGCTGTACCTGGGCCGCCGCGCCGGCGGAGCCCTTCCACTTCCAGAGCAGGGCTATGCCGATCAGCACGGCCGCCACGCCGCAGATGCCGGCCTCCAGGCCGAAGCTGCCGCCGGTGATCCACTCGGCCTTGCCTTGGAAGAGAGGGCGCACCCAGCCATGCTCGGCATTGCCACTGACGCCGAAGCCCAGGACGTTGCCCTGGGTCCAGTTCCAGCCCAGGTGGATGCCGATGGGCAGGGCCAGGCTGCGGGTGCGGAGGTAGGCCAGGCCCAGGAACACTGAGGCCAGGGCGATGTTGACCGTAGCCCAGGCCTTGGTGGCGCCGTGCATGCCAGGGTTCCCCCAGTGGGCGAAGGCGAAGAACAGCGCCAGCGCGATCTGGGTGACCCACATACCGGTGCCGTCCAGCAACCGCTGGAAGAGAAACCCCCTGAAGGCGTTTTCCTCGAAGCAGGCCACGAACAGGAACATGTAGAAACCGTAGCTGAGGGTTTTCAAGCTGCGCAGCGGGTCCAGTTCGAAGCGGACGCCCCCGGCGGCCCAAGCCAGGCCCGCCGCCGCGAGCATCACCGCGGCACCTGCGACAGTGCCCCAACCAAGTTCCTGCCACCAGCGCCGGTCCAGCGCAAACCCGACTCCGGTGAGGGGTTCTTTGCGGAGCTTCAGGCAGATCCACGTGGCCAGTAGCGTGATGAGGAAGGCCGCCGGTTCAAACCATGCCTTGGAAGCCCCCAACCGGGTTACCCCCCGGATGGCAAACCCGGCTCCATACCCAATGGCCGCGACCAGCAGCACGAAACCGAGCGCCCACCAGCCGTTACGCAGGCGCTGGTCCTGATTGAAGAAGATCGTTTGCAAAGGGAACTCCGAGGTGATCTAGAGCTACGAAGCGCGCAGGAAAGTGTTTACAGAGGTCATAAATCGAAATGATGATGTATCACGATCATTATGATTTAATTCGATTTATACCTCTCATGGGCAAAGGTTAAAACCTTTAAATGAAAGATTTATTCATCGGTGCAGAATGTGCTGTTTGGTGGTGGCCAGTTTTGGCCGCTGGAACCAGGAGCACCACGTGCGCGGCTAGGTCCGCCATATGTTCGGATGGCGCGGGACGATCGGTCCGGCCCCGAAAGGGAACCCAGGCCTGCAGCTCAGGCTCGCCTTCGGTGCGGGCCGTTCGGGTGGAGGCACACAATGTACGATTTTGTTCAGTTCATGCTTTGGGGATTTTTGATCGACACATCCTTCTGGCCGACCAATGACGACAATATGCGAGGTGAACGCTGGGCACAGGCCGAAATGAAGTGAATGCTTGGCGGTCAGGGACCGCCTCCGCTGGCTTGGCCCGGGAGCCGCCATGGTCCCGGGCCGGGCCGGAGGATCTAGCGTGGGGAAGGGTTCCTGGGCGGCCGTACTCCGCTGGACACCACGAACACCCGCCCGGACTGAAAGCCGTGGACGCTGCTCCAGGCGGAGGTGAGCAGCAAGTCCACGATGCCGTCGCCGTCCACGTCCCCCAAGCCCACGGCGTCAAAGCCCAGGGTGTCGCCGGGGGTGCGGCCGGTGTAGGTCTGCATCAGATGGCCGTCCTTGCCGGAATAGAGGTAGACCTTGCCGCCGGAGAGGGCCGCACCCGCGAATTGCCAAGCTCCCACCAGGAGATCCGCGTGGCCGTCGCCGTCCACATCGCCCACCACCGCGGGGCAAGTGCCGAAGCCCTCGCCCGCGGTTTCACCGGTAAAGGTGAAGAGGCGGTGGCCATCCTTGCCGGAATGCACGTACACGCGGCCCGTGGAGCGGCCCTTGGCGGTGTTGGACCAGTCCGAGGCGTAGATGTCCGGTACGCCGTCGCCGTCCACGTCGCCCAGCACCGAGACGAACATGCCCCCCAGTGCGTTGCCGGTCTCGTCGGAATCGATGACGAATTTGGGCATGCCGGAGAGGCTGTCGTAGACATAGACCCGGCCCGTGTGGCGGGGCCCGGCCCCCGGGGCCCCCACGATGAGGAAGGTGCGGGTGCCGCCCCAGGAGGCCCCGCCCACGGTGCTGCCGAAGGCATCCCCGGCCCTTTCGCCTGTGAGGGTCAGCAGCAGGTGGCCATCCTTGCCGGAGTAGACGTAGGCCCGCCCTGCGGCGGCGCCGCCCGCGTTGTTCCCCGGCGCGCCGATGATGACGTCCGCGTAGCCATCCTGGTCCACGTCCCCGGCGGTGGCGACGTGCTGGCCGAAGCTGTCGCCCTTGTGTTCGCCCTTGAAGGCGTGCAATTGCTGACCATCCTTGCCGGAGTAGATGTAGGCTTGGCCGATGGTCTCGGGCCCGCCGGGTGCGCCCGCCACCACGTCGGGAATGCCATCGTGGTTGGTGTCGCCGGCGCACTCGATGCCGTTGCCCAGGTTGTCGCCGGGCTGGCCGTCCACGGACCAGAGCAGTTTGTTCTTGCCTGTGGAATAGACGTAGACCCGACCCGCCGCAGCGCCCCCAATCGCCTTGGTGGGGGCCGAGGTCACGAAGTCGTGGACGCCATCGCCATCCACGTCGCCGAGGTCCCGGGCGATCCAGCCGAATTGGTCGTTGGGGCCTTCCCCATCGAATTCCCGCAGGATCTTCACGGGCTCCACGAAGGGATGGGCGTAGTCTTCGGGTTTGGGCAGTAGGCCCTCGAAGCGCGGGTCTGGGCGCAGCCCTTCAAGATCCGCATCGGTTTTCGCGGTGGTCATGTCCATGCGATGGGTGGCCTTGGCCTGGGTGAGGAAACGGAAGGCCTCGTCCTTTTTCTGTTGCAGGGCGTAGGCCACGCCAGTGTTGTAGAGGGCCGTGGCGTCTTGGGAATTCAGGGCCAGGGCCTTGGCATAGGCCTCAATGGCGCCGGGGTAGTCCTTTAGTTTCAAGCCGCAAGAGCCGAGCAGCCGCCAGGCCACCGGATTTTTGGGCTGAGCCTTGGTGATGACCAGCAGCAGGTCCCGGGCAGCCTCAAAGTGGCCGCTCTGCACCTGGGTCATGGCGCCCGGGAGGGTCGGTGGAACGGGCACAGCGGGAGCCGGAGAGCTGAGCGGGGCTTGCATCGCCGCGGCCTGGGCGACGAAAGGCCCGCTGGCCCACATTAAGGTGGCGAAGAAGCCCGCCAGGCCGGAGTTGCCACTCCGCCCGGGATATTCCTGAACTCCGACCGATCTCTCCTTGAAGGGTGCTCGTGGCCCGTCTGACATAACACCTCGCCTTGGATAAGGCTTGAAGCTAGGTCATTCACCTCAGATCCACTTGAAAAGTGACGCCAACGCGCCAAATTCAGGGGCGAATCGCCTGGGGAACCGCGGGACCCGGTGGTAACTGGGAAGGCTTTCCACGCAACTGGTCCAAGGGGAAATGAGGAGAGTGCTCCCATACTTTCCTGGATCCGGGAAGGGCACTGGGAACTGAGCCTCCATGGAGCCTCCTATGTGTCGGATCTTCCCCTTCGGGTCCCTTCTTCTGGCCTGCTTCACCCTGGTCCTTCTGGCCTGCGGGGGCGGCAGCACCTCTTCTACCCCCACGCCAGTGCGGCCCACCATCACCACTCAGCCGGCCAACCAGGCCGTGACGGCCCCGGCGCCGGCCACCTTCTCCGTGACCGCCACCGGGGATGCCCCCTCGCCTACCAGTGGCGGAAGAACGGCACGGATATTCCAGGGGCCGCCGCACCCTCCTACACCACCCCGGCCACGTCGAGCGCTGACAACAATGCCCAGTTCACGGTGAATGTCAGCAACGGGGCGGGGAGCGTGCTGAGCAATGCAGCCAGTCTCACGGTCATGGTTGTGCCGGACTTCAATTTCACCGTGGCGGCCACCAGCATCGTCGCGGGCGCCAACGGCAACGCCGCCATCTCCGCCAACCGCACCAATGGCCACACCACGGCCATCACCTTCGCGGTGCCCACCAACGCCCAAGGCATCACCGGCAGCGGCACCCTGGGCGTCTCCGCCACCACGGGCACCCTCAACCTCACCGTGTCGGGGGCGGTGGTGGCGGGAACCTACGCACTCAACGTCAATGCCACCGATGGCACCCTCACCCGCTCCGCCTCCTGCAACGTGACGGTGACCGCGACGCCGGTTCCGGACTTCCAAATCCTGACGAGCCCCACCACCGTCACCGCCGGCACCAGCGGCGCCTCCGCCATCAACCTCACGCGCTCCAATGGGCACACGACGGCGATCACCTTGAGCGTGCCGGCCAATGTCCAGGGCCTCACCGGCACGGGCACCGTGGCGGCTTCGGCCACGGTGGGAACCCTCAGCCTCACGGTTCCGGCGCTCGTGGCGCCCGGGCCTTACAGCCTGATCATCAGCGGTACGGACGGCACCCTCACCCATACCACCACCGTGAACCTCAAGGTCACGGCCACCCTGCCCAAGATCCGCCTCTTCACCATGAGTTGGGGCGACAATACCCTGCGCATCACCGATGATGCGCTGAACATCGGCAGCATCGCCGCGCCGCGGACGATCTCAGGCTCCAACACCCAGCTCAGTACTTTCAGCGGGGGCTCTACGGACACCGTGGCGGTGGACCGCACCCGGAAGATGGTCTATGTGCTGCTGCCCGATTCCATCCTGGTCTGGCACAACACCGACACGGTCTCGGGCAACGTGGCCCCGGACCGCGTCATCACCATCGCCGGTGCCAACAGCTTCTCCGGCCTCGCGGTGGATTCCTCCAACGACCGCCTCTACCTGGGCGCCTTCCTGGGCGGCGCCAAGCTGCTCGCCCTGGCCAACGCGAGCACCCTCAATGGCGCCGTGGTCCCCGCGGCGCAGGTCGCTGCCTCGGTGAGCTGGATGGGGTTGGATGTGGTCAACAACCGCATCTACACCAACTCAAGCACCGGCCCGGTGGTGACGGTGTTCGACGGCGCCACGACCCTGACCAATGCCTCCACTCCCAGCCGGGTCATTACCTTCATGGGCTTCGACATCCGGAAGATGGCGGTGGATGCCGCGAACAACCGTCTCTACCTGTCCAGCCGGAGCAGTTCACCCGGAGGCTTCAACCTCTTCAGCTTCGCCAACGCCAGCACCTTGAGTGGCACCATCGCTTCGGGGGATACGTCCTCGGCCTTCCGCTACACCCTCGGGTCGGCCGAGAACCTGATCCTGGATAACGGGGACCGGCTCTATTTCTGGGCGGATTCCGCCACCGATGTCCGCATCTTCTACAATGCCAGCGCCTTGAGCGGCACCGTCACCGCCGTACCCGACAAGGTTGTCGGAGCCGTGGTGTTCAAAGGCTATGGACTTGACTACCAGAGCTATTGAAGCGGCAGGGCCTGCCTTCACGCTGATCCGTTCAATCCCGGCGGATCAGGGGGATGAAGCAGGGGTGGTTGGCTCGGGGTACAGGGGGCCGGAAGTCCAGCCCCATCGAGCTTTCAGGTTGACGCTGGGCATCCACAATTCCGGGTGGGCTGCATGGCTCAAAATGTCAGTTGGGCGCCAGAAACGATTCCTCCACTGATCTCACCAACCCGCCCAGGCGCCGCAAGGTGGCTGGGCGGGAATTCCCGCGGTCCGCAGCGCCAAATATCCCGCTACCCTCCAATGGGAACGTCCCCCAGGAGGCATCCATGAAATGGACTGGTTTATATCTCATTGGATTCATGGTCCTCGTGGGCGGTGTGCTGGCCGCCCTGTGGAAAATGGGTGTGCTGGAAAGCATCGGCACCACCTGGACCATCATCGGTGTCGTCATGGTGCTCGGCATCGGCATCATGCTTGCGGTCTCCCGCAGTGGCACCAAAGAGAATATCGAAATCGACCGCAAGTAAGCGGCGGGCGCCCTGGAAGCCCTGGACGAACCGGTGGCCAGCTCGATCCTGAGGGCATGGGCCAGCGGGGGGCGCCAGCGGCCAAACTGGGCCTCGCAATAGATGGAGTCCTTGTGATCACCAAAGACCAGCTCTCGGCCGCCATGCTCCGCGAATGCGACATCTGCGTGCATCTGCACTCCAAGCTCCCGGCGGGGGCGCTGGACTACCGCCCAACGGACAAACAGCGCTCGACCCTCGAACTGCTCCGCTACCTGGCCATCTGCGGGATCGCGGGCCTCACTTGCATGGCCGAGGCCGACTGGAAGCGCTTTGCGGAATTCTCGGAACGTGTGGCGGACATGGCCGCCGCGGATTTCCCCGCCGAGATGGAACGCCAAAAGGCTAGCATCGAGGCCTTCTTCGTGGGCCTCAACGAAGCTGCGCTGGAGACCCAGGCAGCGCCGCTGCCCGGGGGGCGCGGCACCACGACGCTGGGCCTCGCGATCCTCAACGGCCCCTTCAAATGGCTGACGGCCTACAAGCTCCAGCTCTTCCTCTATGCCAAGGCCTGCGGCGCCGAGATCGGCACCGCCAACGCCTGGGCGGGCGCGGACCGGCAGGTCTGATTCCAGCGCCTGGTCCGGGGCCAGGCCGCTACCGCCACACCGGCAGGGACACGAAACTCTCCCCGCTCCACGTGATCTCCAAGGGGACAGCGGCGTCGGTTCTGGATTCACCGCTGACGTCCTGGCCGCTGCCGTGGTTCATCTGCATGCGGGGCTGCCGGGGGATGCTCAGCACGAAGACCAGACGGCTGCCCTTCCCCAGGCGGCGGCTGGTGAGCCGTCCGCTGCGGAAGGGCAGCACGGTGGGCTTCCCAGGTATGAGCAACCGGCGGGCTGGGTCTTTTTTCCGCCAGCTCGCCCGTCCCAGGTAGGTGGAGAGCAGCAGGTAATCTCCGTCGGCGGTCAGTTCATAGAGGCCCATGGCCAGATCCAGGTCCTTCTTGTTCGTGGTGAAGCGCAGTTCCCCGGCGAAGCAGCCACTCAATTCGAGTGGCGACTCCAGCGGCTCGGTGGCGAAAGCGAAGCCGTGGGTGGCGTCCAAGCTCTTGTCCTGGATCAGGGCCGGCGCGCCGAACTGCAGCACCTTGTGGTCCGTCAGATCCACCTCCTGGCGGAAGGTGGCGCCCTTCACCGGCAGCGCCGTGAGCTGGAAGGCCTCCCCCGAGCGCGTGGGCGTCAGGTAGCGTTTGAGGCTGCCATTCGCCATGGCTTCGATTGACGGAGCGGCCTTCCACAGGTTGGCCCCCATGACTTCGTAGTTGACCATGCCCTTCAAGCGCGCCGGCTTGGGTCCGCCACGCAGGGTGTAGTCCAGCCATTGGTAGCGCAGGGCCTCGATATCGATGCGGGCGGCCTCGTCGATGCGGTAGCCCCGCAGCTGGTCCTGGGATCCGCGCTGGCCTCCGATGTGGTCATAGGGCCCGATCAGGAAGTAGTGCTCGGCGCCTTTCCTCTGGGCGGTGTGTTCGGTGAAGTAGTGGAGCGCGCTGAGGGAGCAGCCATCGTAATAGCCTGTCGTCGTGAGCACAGGGATGCCGATGCGGCTGAACTCGCCGCGTTGTGGAGTCATGGCCTGCCAGTAGGCGTCATAGGCGGGGTGGCTGAGCCAGCGCAGCCAGAGCGGGTTGGGCTTGCCATCCAAATCGGGAAGTTCGCGGTAGGGGCGGCCGCTCTCGAACCAGGACCAGTCGAGGCCATTCCAGCGCCCCCAGTCGTTGTAGCCCGCTTCGTCCAGCAGGGGGTTGTTCGTGACGTAGGGGATCCACTTGTACTGGTAGCTCTGGAAGATGCCGCCTTCCATGGGGGAGTCGATGCCGGGGGCCACCGGCACCGAGGGCATGATGGACTTCAGGCTGCCCGGGTTGTGCTTGGCTGCGGCCCACTGGGTGAATCCGTCGTAGCTACCGCCGTACATGCCCACCTGGCCATCGCTCCAGGCTTGGCGGCTGATCCAATCGATGACCTCCGCCGCGTCGGCGCCATCGTGTTCGTAGGGCTCGATGGCGCCGGGGCTCCCGCGTTTGCCGCGGGTATTGGCCACCACGCCCACGAAGCCCTGCGAAGCGGAGTGCAAGGCCTCGCCCCGGTTGGACTCGTTGGCATAGATGGTGAATTCGAAGGCCGTGGGGAGCTTGGCGGCGGAGTGCGGCCGCACCACGACGGCGCAGACGGTGGCGCCATCCCGTGTGTGGATGCGCACCTCCTCGTCGATGAGGTAGCGCCGTCCCTCTTCTTCGGCCATGAGCGCGGCAGCTTTAGGCTGGAGGCGGGCTGTCACAAGCTGGGTCTCGTAGGCCCTGAGCAGGTCCAGAGCTTCGGTCAGGGTGAGGTTCCGCTTTTCCGCCAGGGGCGCGAAGGCAAATTGCAGGGCCTTCGCGGCGTTTTCCACAGATCCTTTCAGGGACAGGGCGAACTGGTAGGCCGTGGGGTCGTCCATGCCCTGAACCATCGCATTGAAAGCTCCGGCGAGAGCTTCGTTATGGCCCGTACCGCTCTGTTCCGAGAGCTGGGTCCGAGCGTAGAGTTCGTGCTGGCGGGTGGCCGTGGCGCGCAAGGGTTCCTGGTTCTTCCGCAGGGCTCGAAGTGTCTGCATGGACACCAGGGCCGCCGAGTAATCCTGGGCTGCGACCTGCAGCCGGAAGCGCTGATCCAAGGCCTTTTCGGGGTCCTGCTCGTTCACTTTTTCCAGCACTTGCTGGGCCAAGGCGGCCATGGCCGGGGGTTCTGGACTCCTGGGTGCCTCGAAAGTCTGGGCGGCACCCGGCCGGGCAATCAAGGTCGCTAGCGCGGCCATGCTCGGTACGAAATTCATCAGGACTCCGGGGAAAACATGAGTGTACTGGCCATGGACCGGGCGGGCCCCATCGAGGGTGCCTCGCACTCACCCGCACCGATAAGGTGCTGGATCAAGGGTGGCCGGGAGTTTCCTTTGGGGGCTGGGCCCTCCTGGCGGGCATTTTGAAGCGCGAGGCATCCATGGGGGTGTTGGCTTCCACCGTGTCCAGGAGGATCTGCAAGCCTTGGGGCTGGCCCTTGGGGGTGATCTCGAGGGCGAAGGGCAGCAGCACGCCGTCCACGGGTCGGTAGTCGCTAAGCCTGGTTTCAACTTCAACTTCCTTGCCCTGGGTTACGGCCTTGTTGGTGGCCTTGATCTCCATGAACGTTGTCGTGTCGATGAAGGACCTAAGTTCGTCGCCATTCTTCAGGGAGATTTTCAAGCAGTAGGCCTCGACGCCATTCACGTGCTCCAGGCCCATCAAGGCCACCCGGTGGCCTTTGGCCTGGTACCCCACCAGCGGGCCGTCGAAATCCATCTGCAAGCCCACCTGCTTGAGCTGGTCGCGGCTCATGGGTTCGGCTTCTGCCTGGGGGCCCTTGCCCGCGAAGGGATCGATGACCCAGCCGTGCGAGCCATCGAAGGCCTCAGTCTTGGTCATGCCTTGGAGGCTGGTGTCGCTGCGGAAGGCGCCCCGCGGGT
Organism: Holophagaceae bacterium; assembly: GCA_025357545.1. Taxonomy (GTDB): domain Bacteria; phylum Acidobacteriota; class Holophagae; order Holophagales; family Holophagaceae; genus JANXPB01. Next base: position 12,391 of record JANXPB010000107.1, on the reverse strand, counting down.
TCTCAATGCTCAAAGCGAGGACCATGGGGCCGATGTTGATGTGGCCCAGGGATTTCAGGGACTGGATGGCCTTGATTTTGGCCAGGCCTCCTCGGGCTTCGATGTGCCGGGCGATGATCTGATCCGCCGTCATTTGGGCCGCGGATCTGGGCGCGATCGTTTGCCCCGCCAGGGGCCAATAGGCGGTCAGCGCATACAACAAAAATGCCGAGAAGAGAATGGAACGGTGCATGGGTGCTCCCAAGGAGGGTTGCGGGTGGGCGATCAACTGCCGGGGGCAGCGATCTGAAGAAAACCGGGGTGACAAGGTGCGCTAGTGACGGGTGGACGTGAAAAGCAGCGGCAGGAAGGCCGCGAGGTCGCGGTGCCAAACGGACCATCCGTGGCCTCCGGGGGTTTCAATTTTTGTGAACCGGGTGCCCTTTAACTTGAGCCAGGCGCTGAACTCGCGATTCGAGTCGAGCAAAAAGTCCTCAGTGCCGATGGCGATCCAGAACAGGCGGAGGCGCGGATCCACCGCCGCCGCCAGCTGGGGGAAGAAGGCCCCGTAGCCCTCGGCGAACATGGGAATGGCGGCACTGAAGGAGCCGATCCAGGCAAAGCGGTCCGGGTGGTTCAATCCGATGTACATGGCCTGGGCACCGCCCATGGACACGCCCGCGATGGCGCGCGACTCGCGGCCCTTTTCCACTGGATAGGAACTCTCCACCTGGGGGCCGATCTCCTCCAGCAGGGTCGTCGCGACGATGCCCATAACGGCGCGCTGGTTCACGGCATTGAGCAGGAGGTCGCCGACCCGATCGGGGAAATCGGGGAATCCGTAGCCCAGGGGGAAGACCACGAGCATCGGTTCGGCCTGGCCCCGTTCGATCAGGTTGTCCAGGATCACGTTGGCCCGTCCCGCCGTGATCCACGCGGTGCCGGTCTCCATCACGCCATGGAGCAAGTACAGGACCGGGTACTTCTTCCGTGAGGCTTTGTTGAAACCTGGTGGCGTGTAGACCCAGTACTGGCGGGATTCTGCCACGGCCGTGGAGCTGTACTCGTGCCGGTGGAGGATGCCATGTGGGATATCCCGCGCCTGCCAAGCCAGGGCCTTCGGCCCGGCCACGTGGAGGATGCTTTCATGCCCCCCCACGGCGACTTCCGTGGCGAGCGTATTGGACGGATCCGCCGTAGGGACACCATCCACGACGAAGAAGTAGGTGTAGAACTCCGGCGAGAGGGGCGCAGTCGTCATGCTCCAGGCGCCGCTGCCATCGAGGCTCATCTTCACGGGGGTTCCGCCGTCCCGCACGAGCAAAACGTTCTTGGCGCCGGGGGCGTAGAAACGGAAGGTGACCCGACCATCCGCATGCACCTCGGGCGAGCGGACCATCCGGAACAAGCGTGGGGCTTGGGGCTTCGTTATTGCTGGAGTCTGGGCGAAGGCCGCGCCTGACCAAAGGAATCCAAGGCAGGCGATGCCGGCCGCCTGTGTGCGGAGGAAGTCGAGCATCTGTTTTCTCCCGATTTTTAATGGGATGAAGAGCCGGTCAGGTTCAGTCCTGAGTGTCCGGGTGCTCGAAGCGGGCGATCTCGTCCAACAAGCGTTGGGCCTTGTTCAGGCTGGTGCCGGCAGCGGAATTCTCCAGCATTTTGGCGAGCTTCGGGCGGCCTTTGGACCACCAGATGAAGAGAAGGGTCAAGATCAACCCGACCAGGCAGGCGGCGACATTGATGGTGATGATTTGAGGCGCCCGGGCGTAGATGTCCACGCCGAGGCTCCCGAAGACCATCACCATGAAAGGAATCCACAATAGCCACCAGGGCAGGCCGATCCAAAGGCCGCCCACCACGTAGAAGCGGCGGAGCTGGGCCAGCTGCTTCTGGATGTCCAGCACCGGGGCGCCGAAGTCGATGCGGACGATGAGCACCTGCATGCGCACGCCGAAAAGCACCATGGCCAGTCCGTAAGCATGCATGAGCAGGCCCGTGAACAGCAGGTGCGGCACCTGGCGGTGGTTCGACCAGAACCCGGCCGAGAACAGGATGAGGAGGGCGCCGAGGGTCATCTGGATCGCCTGTCCCCACGCCAGCGGCCGCAGGCCGTGGCGGGCCTTCTCCGCGCGGCTTTCCCGCAGGAGTTGGAGGTTCAGGGCGGTCTGCTGGTCCAGCTTCTGATTCAGGGCCTGCCAGGCGGATTTGAAGTCGTCGAGTTCCATGGGGTGCGCTTTCAATTGGAAGGGCCGGACGTGAAGTCCTGGCGGAGGCGCGCTTTGATGCGGGCGATCTTGGTGGCGACGTTCGTGGCGCTGATGCCGAGGATCTCGGCGATCTCTTGGTGGTTGTGGTCATCCAGGTAAAGCAGCACGAGGGCCTTGTTCAGGTCGTCGAGCCCTGCGATGAAGCGATGGAGCGCCTGGATGTCGTCGGCGGTTGGGGTGGTGTCGCTGGGGGCGGGAAGGTCCAGCAGGTGCTCATCGCCCGAGAGGAGGTTGTGGTGCGCCCGCTCCTGGCGATGGAAGCTGATGGCCACATTGAGGGCGATGCGGTACATCCAGGTGGAGAACTTGCAGCGGCCGTCGAAGCGGGGATAGGAGCGCCAGACCTGGAGGGAGATCTCCTGGACGAGGTCGTGGCGATCCTCCGCCCGCGGGCAGTAGGCATTCGCCACCTTGTAGAGAATTCCCTTATGGGCGTCGAGCAGGGCCAGGCAGGGGTCGTGGTCGGCGGTGGAAGACATGGAGGCCCTTGAAGCGCGCCCCGGGGGTGAGGTCGCCGTTACTACATGATTCGCGGGGCCGAAGGAAAAATCACAAAGCCTGGCGATTTTCATCGCATCTAACGCGAAGGGCTGGGATGAGTGGATTGGCACCTGGGCCCCCCCCCGTGGGTGCAAACCCTCAGCGCTGGTCTTTCCGGGCGCGCTTGGCCTCGTACATGGCCTGATCGGCGACGTCGATAAGGGCTTCCTGGACCTCCGCATCTTCGGGGAACACGGCTAGGCCCACGCTCACCCCCAGCGTGAGCTCGTGGCCCTCGAAGGCGAAGGGCCCCTGCAGTTGTTCCGCGATTTTGATGGCGGTGCGCTGGGCGGATTCCCGGTTCTGCACGCCGGGCAGGATCAGCCCGAATTCGTCGCCGCCCAGGCGGGCGGAAATATCCGTGGCCCGGGTGGCGGCCCGGAGGCGGTGGCCCAACGTGCGGATTGCCTCGTCACCGGCCCGATGCCCGTGGGTGTCGTTGATCTGCTTCAGGCCGTCCATATCCATCATCACGAGGCCGAGGTGTTCCTTGGCGCGGCGGGCCAGGGCCAGCAGCTGGTGGAGGCGGTCCTCGAAGAGGGCGCGGTTCCCCAGGCCGGTGATCGGATCCTGCGTGGCGCGGAGGTAGAGGGACCTTGTCTCTTCCACTTGAGCGCCATGCTCTCCCGCGTGGGCCATGGCCGCCGCGACGACCTCGGAGATCACCGCGAGGGTCTGGGTGTCCGCGCAGCTGAAGGCGTGGGGGCGGGCGGACAGGACCTTGAGCACACCGATGGCAGTGCTCTCATACCGCAGCGGCACCACGACCATGGACCTCAGGCCCACAGCACGGCAGGCCTCCTGGTTCACCCTGGGACCCGATTCGGAGTCCAGGCAGGAGATCGCCTCGCCCGATGCGACACAATGGCCCGAGAGGCTGGATTGCCGCGGGAGCCGCAGGCCGAGATGCTTCTCGGCGATGCCGGTTGCGGCGCGGTAGACCATCTCCTTGTCCTCCACCATCTCAACCACCGCGCCATCAGCCCCGGTGAGCAATTGGGCGAGGCTTGCTGAGCGCTCGATCACGTGGGCGAGATTCAGCCGGGTCTTGGCGATCTCGGTCTGGAAATGGACGATCTGCAGCAGGCGGGCCACAGGAAGGGCCGCCGGCGCGTTCGATGAAGAGTCGGGTTGATCGTTCATGGGGCACTGGGAGTGGTTGTCTCCCAAGTATAGACCCGGTATCGCGCGGCACGGCAGCGCCCAAAGCTGGCGCGGCACAAGGGCTCAGGCACTCCGCTCCCAAGGCGGATGCAGGGAATGAGGGAAGAACCGGCTTCGCGGTGCTTCGTTCCCGGCTGCCTCTTCGGCCAGCCTCAAGCACACTTGCATCGCGGCCGCTGGCTTAGAGCGTTTTCATGTCCAGCACGAAGCGGTAGCGCACGTCGCCCTTCATCATCCGCTCGTAGGCCTCGTTCACCTGCTGCACGGGAATCAGCTCGATTTCGGAAACGATTCCATGCGCGGCGCAGAAGTCGAGCATCTCCTGGGTCTCGGCGATGCCGCCGATGAGGGAGCCGGAGAGGGTTTTGCGGCCAAAGATCAGCGACGTGGCCGCCACGGGCGTGGGGGCGGGCGGCACGCCCAGCAGCACCATGGCGCCTTCCACCCGCAGCATGCTCAAGTACTGGTTGTAGTCGTGGGGCGCCGAGATGGTGTCGATGATGAGGTCGAAATGGCCCCGGAGCCGGGTGAAGGTTTCGGGGTCGGAGGTGAGGCCGAAGCCCGTGGCGCCGAGTTTGCGCGCATCGGCCTCTTTTGAAGGCGAGGTGCTGAGCATAGTGACTTCGGCGCCCATGGCAGCGGCGAGCTTCACCGCCATGTGGCCCAGGCCGCCCAGTCCCACGACGCCCACCTTGTCGTCCTTCTTGGTCTTCCAATAACGCAGCGGAGAGTAGGTGGTGATGCCCGCGCAAAGCAGCGGCGCGGCGCCGGCCAGATCGAGCTTGGGCGAGATGCTCAGCACGAAGTCCTCGTTCACCACCATGCTGGCGGAATAGCCGCCGAAGGTGGGGGTCTTGCGGTCCATCTCGGTGCCATTGTAGGTGAAGGCGCCACCCGCTTCGCAGAACTGCTCCATATCCCGCTTGCAGCTGGCGCAGGTGCGGCAGGAGTCCACCATGCAGCCCACGCCCACCGGATCGCCGGCCTTGAACTTCTTCACATGGCCGCCCACCGCCGTGACTCGGCCCACGATCTCGTGGCCGGGCACCATGGGATACATGGCGCCGCCCCATTCATCGCGCACCTGGTGGATGTCCGAGTGGCAGACGCCGCAGTAGGCGATCTCGATGTGCACGTCGTGGGGGCCAACCTCCCGACGGTCGATCTGGAAAGGGGCCAGGGCGGCGGTGGCGGAAGCGGCCGCGAAGGCTTTGGTGCTCGGCATGGGGGACTCCTCAGCCTTCCACTCTAGCCCTTCGTCAGTTGAAATAAAGCAGGAACCCCTGAGTGCCTAGCGAGGTCACACCTTCCCTTTTCCCACCAGCAGCGCTTCCATCCGTTCCAGGCGCTCCAGCACGCCCTCGCGGATCTCCTCCACCTTCTCATGCAGGTGGGCGATCTCCAGTTCGGCCTTCACGTTGATCTCATATTCGATGTCGTCCCGGACATGATCCTTGGCGGCCTGCCGGTTCTGGGCCAGCAGCACGAAGATGGAAAGGAAGATGGCCTGGAGCGACACGATCATCGTCAGCAGCCCGAAGGGAAAGGGGTCGAAGCGCCAGATGCCCGACACATTGAGCCAGATCCACGCGCCAAACCAGAGCGCGTTCAGCAGGAGGAAGGACATGCTGCCGGAGAAGGCCGCGATCCAATCCGCGAGCTGCTGCACCAAGGTCATCTTTTCCTGGATCTCTTCACTGGGATTCCGCGCCACCCGTGCCCGCAGCAGCATATCCGCCTTCCGCGTCATGGCGCCCATGGCGCCCAGAAGGTGCAACGCCGCCTCGGGTTTTTTGCCCACCAAAAGCAACAGATCGTCCCGGTCCAATTCCAGCAGCTCGCTGTCCACCAGCGCAAAGGCTGAGGCGGTGCGCGGCCCGGTGCCCAACATGGCCAATTCCCCAAAGACTTCACCGGGGCCGCATTCCGTCAGCACGATCTTCTGCCCGGCGAGGTCCGTGACAAAGATTTCCATGCGGCCCTTGGCCACCACGTACATGGCCTGGCCGGGATCTCCCGCCTTGAAGAGCACCGCGCCCGCCGCCAAAGACCGTGTGTCCACCGCCTCGGCGAGCAGGGCGCACTCATCGACGTCCAGGGCCGAAAATAAGGGCAGGTTGGTGAGCAGGGAAGCATCGGCGGGCATGGGTCCTCCGAATTCAGACTATTACAGGAGGAGCCTGGACCACCCCCTCACCGGGCGGCGTTCCGGGTCTCCTTCAGTGCCTCGGCCATCCGTTCACAGGCCTGGTTCTGCTCTTCCACGTCGTGGGCGGCGAAGCCCATGCACACGTAGGGAAGGGGATGGTGGTGGAACTCGTAGAGCTGGCCGGTGTAGAAGACCACGCCTTTGGTGGCGCAACGGTCTGCCCAGGCGTCCAGCAATTCGGGTTCCCGCACCTTGACCCAAAGGGAAAGTCCCTCATGGGGGTCGTCGACGCCGATGAACGGATGCAGGTGCAGCAGCAGGCGGTCCACCATGGTCTCGCGCCGTTCATCGGTGATGCGGCGGATGCGGCGCAGGTGGCGCTGGATCTCGCCGTCCCTGAACAATTCCTCCAGCGCGGCTTCGTGGAGCTGGTTGCCGGGCCAGTCGATGAGCTGGCGATACTTCGCCATGGTCTTGATCTCGGGGCTGGGCCCCGCTATGAAGCCCACTTGCAGGCCCGGCGCCAGGATCTGGTCCAGGGTGGCGGCATAGAAAACCAGGCCCTCGGTATCCTCGCTGGCCAGGGCTGGCGCGGGGCTGTGCTCCCGGTGGAACCCCAGGCTCAGATCCAACTCCAGGATGCGCGCGCCGTAGGCCTTGGCCAGGTTCAGCAGGCGCCGCCGGTTCGCGGGCCCCATCACCGCGTGGGTGGGATACTGGGGGCTGGCGCTGACGCAGATGAGGCGGACGGATTCGCGTCGGAGCAATTCCTCCAGCGCGTCCAGGTCCATGCCCTCGGAGTGGACGGGAACCGCCATGAGCCTCGCTCCGGCGGCGCGGAAGGATTCCACCAGGCGGAAGGCGCCGGGGCTTTCCACCACCACGGCGTCGCCCGATGTGAAGAGGCCCTTGGAGGCCAGATGCAGGGTGCCCATGAGCCCCCGGGTAAGCACGAGATTGCCCGGCTCCAGGCTGATGCCCCTAAGGTCGCGCAGCATCTGGCAGAGGGAGGTCCGCAACTGCAGATGGCCGCGGGGATCCCAGCTGGGCTGGAGGGCCCGCTGCTGCTGCAGCCGCAGCACCCGGCCGTAGGCGCGGTGGATGCTGCCCGTGGGCGCAAGGCGCACGTCGGCGAGGTCCGGCAGCAGCTGGAAGCCATCCCGGTCGATGGCGGGGGGTTGGTAAAAGGGCTCGGTCATGGGCGTGGGACTGGTCCAGGAGCCGGAGTCCTCGGCGGCGATGGAGGTGGTGTTCTCCAGGTCCACCGGCGGGTTGGGGGCCACGAAGGTGCCGCGGTCCGGTTCGCTCACCACCCAGCCTTCCGCGGACAGTTCGCGGTAGGCGGTGAGGGCCGTATTGCGGTTCACACCTAGCAGTTCCGCCAGGGCCCGGGTCCCGGGCAGCGCATCGCCGGGTTTGAAACGCCCTATCCGGATGCCGTTGCTGATGGCGGAGGCGATCTGGAGGTAGAGCGTTTCCTCCCGCTCCCGGTCCAGATGGATGGCCAAGTCCCATTGCGCCATGGCGCTCCCGAGGTCTTTGAAGGCAGGTCAGGTTCCACCATTCAACGCTCTGGCGATTCGGTCAAGATCGCAGGGTAGCCCGGAGGGCCAGGGATCTTGGGATCGGATCTTTGATCGGTGTATGAAGGCGCCATGTTAGGACTGCGAACACCTCCGGAGGCGACTATGGAAAACGCTCATTCATCGAGGTTCATGAAGGGTCTCCGAGGCTGGAGCCTGGTGCCGGTTTGCACGGTGGGCCTCCTGCTCAGCTGCGGCGGGGGTGGGGGCGGGTCCAGTTCCATGTCCTCATCCACCCTCCTGCCCAACACCATCTACGTGGGCGGGAACAACGGCGGCGGGGGCTATGGCGACCCCGGTGGCCCGGTCAATGCCTTCAACCCGGTCGCCCTCACTGTCACCAGGGGCACCATGGTCACCTGGATCTGGCAGGGCTCCGGCCACTCTGTGGAGTCCGGAGCGGGGTGCAGCGCGGACAGCCAATTCAACAGCAATGGATTGCAGAGCGCCGGGTCCACGATGACCCACACCTTCAACACCCCGGGCACCTACGCCTTCTTCTGTACTTCCCACTGCAATTCCAGCGCCATGAAGGGCACCGTCACCGTTAATTGAGTCTGCTGGGACCGGAGGGGTCCGGTTCTTCGCACCGGACCTTTCCCTGTCCCACAGAGCTGCCATGTTGGGCCTACCCACCCTGGAGATTCTATGCACCGACTTGCCAATCGTCTTGGCTTCTGCCTTTCGCGGCGGGCCTTGCTCCTGCCTGCGGCCACTCTGTTGCTGCTTTCCTGTGGTGGAGGTGGCTCTAGTTCCAACCCTGCCCCGAATCCCAATCCGAATCCCAACGTCATCTCGGTGGGATCCGGTGGGTTCCTCTTCTCCCCTAGCAGCCTCAGCGTCAAGACCGGGGCCACGGTCACCTTTTCCTGGGCGGCCGGGGGTCATAGCGTCGTGGTGGGCTCGGGCTGCACGCCAGGCGGACCCGTCACCTTGAACACAGGCGTCCAGAATGCAGGCTTTTCCGCGGACGTCGTCATGCCCAGTGTGACCGGGGACGTGCCTTTCTACTGCACTCCCCACTGCGGACTGGGCATGACCGGCGTCATCCACGTGACCCAGTAACGCGATCCCAATTGGGGAAGTGCCCATGAACCTACTGCGATTCAATCGCGTATTCAGTGCCCTGAACGGGGTCCTGTTCGGCCTGGGAATCCTGCTGGCGGGCTGCAGCGGTGGTGGCGGCGGGGGCAATGCAACTCCCAGCGGGGGCGGTGGAGCCACCAATGTCGCACCCTCCTTCACCGGTCAGCCCTCCGGGGCCACCGTCACCCTTGGGGCCGTGGCCACCTTCACGGCCGTAGCAGGGGGAACGCCGGCACCGACCTTCCAGTGGGAGCGCAGCCCAGATGGCAACGTCTGGAATCCCATCAGTGGGGCCACATCCGCAGCCTTCAGCTTCATCCCCGCCAAGCCCGACCACGCCACCCAGTTCCGGGCCAAGGCCACCAACAGCCAGGGCGTCGCTACGTCTAACGCCGTGGTGCTGGCGGTGCAGTGGGCGCCGTCCATCAGCACCCAGCCCGTGGGGCCCTCAGTGCAGGCCCCAACCCCCGCCAGCTTCAGCGTGACGGCGGATGCCAACCCCCCGGCTACCTTCCAATGGCAATCCAGTCTGGATGGAGCGCTCTGGACCGATCTGGCGGGGGCAACGGTTGCGACCTTCACCACCGGAGCCACCAGTTCGGTGATGAACGGCCTGCGCTTCCGCTGCATCGCCGCGAACTCGGTGGGGTCCGCCACCAGTCAGCCCGCCACCTTGCTGGTGAACGTGCCTTCCTTCACCCTCACCGTGCAGTTGGACGCGGGGGCCACCGGGACGCCCGCGGCCACACGCACCGTCGCAGTGGGAAGCTCAGTGGATTACAACTATTCCCCCTCGCCGGGCTTCACGAATCTCATCGTCCTGTTGGATGGCGTCGCGGTGCCCCCAGCGGGCTCCGTCCTCATGAACGCCTCTCATGCCTTGGCGATCTCCACGACACAGATCCAGCGCAGCGTCACCTTCACGGCGGGCTCCGGGGGCACCATCAGCGGCGCCACAGCCCAGACCATTCGGAATGGAGGTAGCGCCACGCCGGTTACGGCCTTGCCCGCGGGCGGGTTTGGCTTCGTAAATTGGACCGGGAGCGGTTTCCCGGGCAGCACCGCCAATCCCATCACCCTTAGTAACGTGACCCAGGATCTGGCCTTGACCGCCAACTTCAGCGCCGCGCCGATCTTTGCGCTGAACGTGAATCTCGGCACGGGCGTGTCGGGAGCGCCGATGGCCACTGCGGCCTTGGTCCAAGGCACGGTGGTGGACTACATCTACTCACTGCAGGCTGGCTTCATGAACCTCGCGGTCCAGCTGGACGACACTCCCGTCTCGGCCTCGGGCTCCTTCACCATGAACGCCGCCCACAGCCTGGCGGCCACGGCCCAACCCATCCCCCCCAACACCATCCAAGTGGGAATGGGTGGGCTCATGTTCGTGCCCAACACCCTGACGGTGCACGTGGGCACCCAGATCACCTTCCATTGGGCCGGTACTGGACATAGCGTGGTGATCGGCTCCCCTTGTACCCCTGCGGGGGGCGGCCAGCTGAACACAGGCGTTCAAAGCGCGGGCTTCGAAGCCACCATAACGCCCACATCGGCAGGGGATGTGCCCTTCTTCTGCCAGCCCCACTGTGGATTCGGCATGACCGGGGTCATCCACGTCCTGCCTTGATTTTTTTTCGGCCGCGCTCGCGGGCCGGGCGATGATCAGGGGCACGGGGGGCGGCGTGCCCCTGTTCGGAGTCGCCCATGTCCTGGTCCCTCACCGTGGCCGCCATCATCGAGCGTTCGGGCCGTTTTCTGCTGGTCGAGGAGACCGATGGCCCGGATTCCGGACGGGTGTTGAACCAGCCGGCGGGCCATGTGGATCCGGGCGAAGCCATCCTGGCGGCGGTGGTCCGCGAAACCTGGGAGGAAACCGGCACGGTCTTCACCCCGGAGCACCTCATCGGCATCTACCAGCTGCGGGCCGCCGGCGGGCGTGACTACGCGCGGGTCTGCTTTTCGGGCTCAGTGCCCGAGGACGCAGAAGCCGTGCCCCGGGACCCGGAGATCCTGGCCTGCCATTGGCTGACGCGCGCGGAGATCGCCGCAGGGAATCCGAGGTCCAGCCTGGTGTTGAAGTGCCTGGATGACTACCAGCAGGGCCTGCGCTTTCCACTAGCGCTGCTGGCCTTCAACCAGGATCGATAGGGGCCCAGGATTGCGGGTGTGGGATCCGCGCCTTGCTTTGACGCGAGTACCCCAAGCGATGGCCACTTGGGAGGCCGCCGGTACCTGATCTGGACCTTGGCCTCGCTATTCGTAGGCTGCGTCGAGGCCCGGCCAGCAGGTCCCGTCGGCGGTCGCGCGGCCGCGGCCCATGGAGCTGCCGCTGGGTGCGCCGGCACTGGCGAACCTCGGATCGAGGATCCTGGCGATCTGATCCTTGAGGTCCTCAAGATGCGCCCTGGATGCTCCTTTGGCGGTCGGCAGTTTGGAGGCGAGCTGAGCTTGCAGGGCCCGGAGATCCGCCCGGATTGCGCCGCGTTGGTCGTCCTGGGGGTTGGCGCTGGGGAAACTGAAGCCCGGGATGTTGATGGGGGCGGGAGCCGTGTGGTTGAGCCGCTCATCGAGGAGTTCCAGGTAGGCCCGTTGCAGGTCCCGGCGATGGGCATCAATCTTCGGAGCGGGGCTGGACAGCTCCGTGAACACGCCCCCGCGCACATCGGCCAACAGGTCGCCAAGTCTGTAGGCCTTGTCACCCAGGCTCGCTTCCTGCTCCTGCAAGCGGCCCAGGCGATTGCGGTCCAGAAGATTCCGCAGCACGCTTTTCTGGGTGTTGAGGAGCCGCGCTGAGCCGCTGTTGGGCTCGAGGCGGCGCAGGATTTCAGGTGGGAGCAACCATTCCGGGGTCTGGAGAATGGCGCCCTCCAGGTACTTCACGGCCTGTTGCTGGCGGACCTTGGGCACCGGCGTGAAGACCGGGCCCGCTTGGCCGCCGTGCTTGTTCTGGGAATCGTAACCGCCGACGATCACCGCCACGTGGTTCAGCTCCCGGGTCCACTGGCCCCAGGTGGCGCCATAGAGATGGCGCAGGGTCTCGTTGTCTTCGCCGGGTTTCTCGGAAACCTTCAGGAGCATGGCGGCCACGCGCCGGAGATTCTTGGTGCCCAGGGTGGTGGCTGCAACTGCATCCGCATCGCCCACGGCCTCGGTGTTCTCGCCGGGATCGGAACCGAAGGCGCCGGGCGTGGAGAAGCGCAGCCAGGGCGAATCATCCTGCTTGCGCGCCCAGGTATCCAACGTCGTCCTTTCGTCATCCGGCGATGTGGCGCCTGGGATGGGCGTGTAGCCCCATTGCACGGCGAAGATGTCGTAGGGGCCGATCTTGGGGATCAGCAAGCTCGGATCGATGTGATCCTCGGGCTGCACCACGTAGTTGAAGCGGCTGTAGTCCATCAAGGTGGCCACGTGGCCCATCCTGGCGAGCCACTCCTTGTCGCGCATCTTTTCGAAGGGATACTCGGAGCTGGACTTCATGTTGTGGGGGAAACCGAGGGAATGGCCGCATTCGTGGGTGACCACATAGGCGATGAGTTCGCCCATGAGATCATCGGGTAAGGGCAGGGATTGGGCTCTAGGATCCAGCGGGCCCACCTGGGTGAAGTACCAGTCCCGCTGGAGTT
>JANXPB010000089.1 GCA_025357545.1 Holophagaceae bacterium | reverse complement strand
GTGCTGGTCACCGCGGGTCCCACCCGGGAGGACCTGGATCCCGTGCGCTACCTCACCAACCGCAGCTCTGGAACCATGGGCATCGAGATTGCGCGGTCCCTGCGGGACGCGGGGGCCATCCCGCACCTGGTATTGGGGGGCGATCTGCCCTCACCCTATGGAATCGAGACGCTTCGGGCCCGGACGGCCGCACAGATGATGGCAGCGGCTTCGGAGTGGTGGCCGCGGATGGATGGCTGTATCGCTGCAGCGGCGGTGGCGGATCAACGGCCCGAACAAGCCGCTGCCCAAAAGGTGAAGAAGGGCGATGGCCCCGAAAACCTGTTGCTGGTGCGGACCGCGGACATCCTGTCGCAACTGGGCCACCAGAAGCGTCCCGGCCAGTGGCTGCTGGGCTTTGCTGCCGAGAGCGAACACCACATCGACCACGCCCACGGGAAGCTCGCCGCCAAGAACCTGGATGCGGTGTTCGTCAATGACATCTCCCACGGCGCTGGGTTCGGCGACCAGGAGAACACCCTTACGCCAGTGGTGGCCCAGGGTCCCCTGGCGCCCTTGGGCCCGCTGCCGAAGGACCGCTTGGCCCAGGCCCTGGTGGCCTGGTGGGCGGCCCGCTTGCGGGCCGCTGAAGCCTGAGGTCGAGGGCCACAGGGCCCGGGGCGGCCGTCTTTCAACCCGTCACAGATATTTTGCCTTCACCACGCCGAGGTGGTGTCGCAGATGCCCAGCCATGACGCAGGCTGCGGCCCGCACGCTCATGGGGTGGTTGTTGGCGGTGCCGCGGACCTGGGTCATCTCCGGGCTCATACCGCGGAACATCAACAAGTTCGATTGCCGGCAGGCCCGGAACTCCTGGAGCAGATCCTGAAGGGTGCGAGCGGCAAAGGCGCCATGGGTGACGAAATCGTTCTCTTCGAAGCCCGGCAGGTTGGTTTTGTCTTGGCGGGAGAAGCGCAGGGCCCGGTAGGCAAAGACCCGCTCCGCATCGATGAGGTGGCCTACCAACTCGCGCAGGCTCCACTTGTCCGGGGCGTAGCGATGCCCTGCGTGATCCTCGGTGATGGAATCCAGCAAGGCCAGCTCATCCAGGTTGGATTCCAGCGCGTCGAGCAGGTTTTCTTCGGGCACCTTGGAAACGTAGCCGGCGTACCATTCCGCATATTCCGAGGGCTCGGGCCGGGCGATGGATCTTAGCGTCATGGGATCTCCTTCAAGGGGCTTCGGTGTGCAAGGCGAACACGGGCCTCACAGCAAGGGATCGAGCCAAACAAGGGTCTCGGAGGGTGGCCCCACAACGTCGCCGACGCGGACAGCCACCAGCACGATCCACCCTTGGGGGCGGTTGAGGTCCGAGAGATCGATGCGCAAGCGCTTGCCTGGCGCCGGCAGGTTGGGGCGGCGACGCTCGACCACGACCTCGCCCTTGGACAGCACATCCCGGGGCACGGGTTTCACGGTGCTCAAGGGCAGGTAGAAGACCCGCAACTGCTCCAGGCCCACCAGGCTGTCCCCCCGCACATCGTGGGAGGGCAGTTTGACCTCCAATTGACGGAGGCCGACCCAGTAGGCCTCCGGGGCTTGGGGCTCGGCCCGGGGGTGGGGGATAGGGTCTCCCTTCCGGCCACAGGCGCCGGAGGAAATTGCAAGCAGGAAAGCCAGTCCCGCGTTTGCTAGTCTGAGGGTTCGCATCTCAATGATGATGCCCTGAATTCCCGAGGATTCGAATGGCAGTTACAAAAGTCCTGATCGCCATCCGGGGCGAGATTGCGTGCCGGGTCATCCGGACTTGTCGCGAGATGCGAGGCCCCCTCCGCGACCCGCGAAGCGGGAGTGGGAGCGAAGCGATCCGGGACCGGCATCTCGCCATGCGCGGGGTGTTGAAGGGGGTGGAATGGAAGGACTGTGTATGCCAGTAACGAAAGTCTTGATCGCCAACCGGGGTGAGATTGCGTGCCGGGTCATCCGGACTTGTCGCGAGATGGGCCTCCCGACAGTGGCGGTCTATTCCGACGCCGATCGCGGCGCCCTCCACGTGCGCATGGCGGATGAGGCGTACCCCATCGGCCCGGCCCCGGCCCGGGAGTCCTATCTGGTGGTAGAAAAAATCCTCGAGGTGGCCCGTAAATCCGGCGCCGACGCGATCCATCCGGGCTACGGGTTCCTGAGTGAAAACGCCGAGGCGGCCAGGCTGTTCACGGAGCACGGCATCACCTTCATCGGGCCCCGGCCCGAGACCATCGTCAGCATGGGCTCCAAGACCGCTGCCCGCCGGGTGGCCATCGCAGCGGGCTGTCCCGTAGTGCCGGGCATCCAGGAGACTATGAGCGATGACGAGTTGCTGGTGGAGGCCGAGAAGATGGGCTTCCCGGTGATGGTCAAGGCCGCCATGGGCGGCGGCGGCAAGGGCATGCGGCTGGTGAAGTCCGCCGAGGAATTCAAGACCGGCCTGCCCCGGGCCCGGGGCGAGGCGCTGTCCTCCTTCGGCGACGACAGCGTCTACATCGAGAAAGCCATCATCCAGCCCCGCCACATCGAGATCCAGGTGTTCGGGGACCAGCACGGCAACCATGTCTACTTGTGGGAGCGGGAGTGTTCGGTGCAGCGTCGGCACCAGAAGGTCATCGAGGAAGCCCCCAGCCCCCATGTGACGCCGGACATGCGCGCCGCCATGGGCGAGGCGGCCCTGAAGGTGGCGCGGGCGGTGAACTACGTGGGCGCGGGCACCGTGGAATTCTTGGCCGACGCGGACCGCAATTTCTATTTCCTGGAGATGAACACCCGGCTGCAGGTGGAGCACTGCGTCACGGAATGGATCACCGGCCTCGATCTCGTAAAGTGGCAGATCCTCGTGGCCCGGGGCGAGAAATTGCCGCTGGCCCAGGACCAGATCAAGCTCAACGGCTGGGCCGTGGAATGCCGCATCTACGCCGAGGACCCGGACAAAAATTTCATGCCGAGCCCCGGCCGCATCAGCTTCCTGCGCACCCCCTCCGGCCCCAACGTGCGGGACGATGGCGGCGTCTACGAAGGCAGCGAGGTGCCCATGTTCTACGACCCCATGATCTCGAAGCTGAGCACCTGGGGGCCCACGCGCCTGGAGGCCATCGACCGCATGCGCACGGCGCTGGGCGAGTACCGCATCGGTGGCATCCGCCACAACGTGGCCTTCCACGAAGCGCTGATGGAACACGAACCCTTTCGCCGCGGCGACCTGCACACGGGCATGCTGGACAAGCCCTTCTGGAAAAAAAAGGAAGTGGGCCCCAACCTGAAATTCGCTGTGGCGGCCGCCCTGGTGGCGGAGCTGGACCACGAGGAGCGGCGAGCCTCGCAGCCCCCGGGAAGCGGTGAAGGTAAGCCCGATGCGTGGAAGCATTGGGGAAAGTTCAACCGGCTGTAACCGCGAATGGCGCGAATGAACGCGGAAAAAGACCCTTCAAATTTACATTCGCGTTCATTCG
>JANXPB010000080.1 GCA_025357545.1 Holophagaceae bacterium | reverse complement strand
CTCCTGGGTGGGCGTCCAATCCGTGAGGGGGTCCACCCGTTCGGGAAGGATGAAGCGCAAGCCTGCGGATTCAACGGCCTGGCGGAAACGGTGGATGTCGGTCCGGCCGAGGAAAAGGTTCTCATGGCTTTCGGGCACGCGGGTCCAGAGCTCCTGGAAGCTCTGGAAGGCATCCTGCAGCTTGCTGCGGGCGCCGAGCTTCTCTCCGCGCCGCAGCAGCAGGTCCGCGCCCTGGGCGCTGGCTTCCAACACGATGGCGGGGAACCGCAGTTCCCGCGCGGCCGCACCCACTTCGCCCCAGGCCATGAGGGTCTCGGTGGCCACGGCGTCATTCATCTCCGCCGCGGTGAGCAGCACCGCGTGGGCCTTGTGCCATTCGAGCTCCAGCCAGCGGGAGCCGCTGCCTTCCACGGGGCCCTTGAGCAGTTCCAGGAGCGTCCAGGAGGGTTCCAGCAACCCGCTGGCCTTGCTGCGGAGGGCTTCCTGGGCCTGGGCCTGGAGATGGCGGAGCAGGGAGAGGCGCTGCCGCCACACCAGGCCTGAGGCCTCATAGAGGAGCGCGGCATTCTGGTAGAGCCGCGAGGCATCCCGCCAGGCGGACTGGAAGCCGGCCGCTTCGGCCTGCAGGAAGGCTTGGTCGCCTTGTTCCAGGGGCGTCAAGCCCTGTTGGGGCACCATGAGCACCTGCAAGAGCGTATGTTCGGCTTCGACGAAATCCCCCAAGGCCGCGAGGGTCCGGGCCCGCCAGACCCGGGTGTGGGTGGTGAGGATCGGATCCTCCAGGCGCTGGAAGCGTTCGAGGGCGAGATCCAGGTGGCTGAGGGCGGGGCCCAGCCACTGCTGGACGCTGCGGTACATGCCCAGAGCCAGGTGGCTCTTGGCTTGGCCTTCGAGGCTGCCTTGGACTCGCGAGGTGCGCAGGGCCTCCCGGAAGAGCGTATGGGCGGCTTCGGGCTGGCCCTGGGCCTGAAATACATGGCCCAGGGCGATGTGGACGCCCACGAGGCCCTTGAAGTTCTGCTCATGCTCCAGCAGCCGCTGGGCGCTCTGCAGCATCGCCACCGCCCGCTGGAACTGGGATTGATGCGCCAGGGCCTGGCCCAATTCCAGCAGCAGGGCCATCTGGTCTTCCCGGCTGCCCTTGGCGCCGCTGGAGCTGAGGAGCTGGAGGCCCTCTTCCAATGCCCGCAGGCCCTTTTGATGAAAACCCTGCAACAGGTAGACGCGGCCCAGGGCCAGGCGCAGGCGGGGTTGTTCGGGGTGGAGCGGGTGGTCCGCCAGCAGTTCCAGCGCTTGATGGATGGAGCCTTGCGCATCCACGAAGCGGCGCGTGCGGATTTCCTGCCGGGCCTTTTTCCGCAACAGCCGGGCCAACTGGCTGGCGTTGGCTCCGTCGCCCGCGTCAGGAATACCTTCCATCGCGGCGATGGCGAGGCCCAGGGACTCCAGCACCTGCGGGGCCGAAGGCGCCGCGAGCCAGGCGTCCGCCAGGAATTCCCAGAGCCTCACCTGTTGGGCTGGAGTGGGATTGAGTTGAAGGGTCTGGTCCACGATGCGCTGGGCTTCCAGCGGCGCCAGCGACTGGGATTCGATGGCCTGCATGACCTGGGCCAGGGCCGAGGCCCCATCATTGGCCAGGGAGTTGAGGCGGACGCTCAACATGGCGCGGCCGTCGTTCTCCATGGCGCCCAGGAGCGCCCGGGCCAGCCGTTTCAGCTCTGGCTGGGGGGTATTGACGAGCACCAGCTCCCTTAACCGGATGTCGGGAATGCTGGCCCGGCCGTCCTGCATCTGGACCAGCCGGGAATTGACGGCCGCCACCAGGGCGTCGTCGAGGGGGTCCCCGCCCAACCCCAAAGCCGCGCCTAAAACCGAAGGTTCGAGCGGATGATCCGCCAGGGCCAGGAGCCGCACCAGCACGCTGGCCGCTGCGCCCAGGCGGGAGAGCCGGCCCAGGAGGATCTGACCGACCAGGTCCTCCTGGGCCTGCGGGGGGCGCCGTTTCCCGTGAACCAGCACCCAGCGGTTTTGATGGAAGGCGATAGTGCCCTCCTGCTGGGCCAATTCGAGAAAGCTCAGGAGCAGGCCGGGGTTGCCCAGGCAGCGCTGGAACAACTCGATCTGGTAGTCCTTAGGAAGCTCGTGGGGGCCGAGGAGATCCCCTAGGATGCCCCGCAGATCTTCGTCCTCCATGCGGTCCAGGTTGACGATGGAGACTTCCTGGGAATCCCCCCGGAAAGCCGACAGCAGAGGCTTGAGCCGGGGACTGCGGGTGGCGCACAGGAGCCAGGGGATCTTGGAGCTGAGTACCAGATCCCGCACCAGGCCCAGGGTATCGGCGGAGGCCCGTTCCAAGGTGGAGAGGTGGATCAGGCGGTGGTGGTAGGTCATGGCGAATTCCATGGCCGCCAGCGAGGCTTTGATCTCCTCCGTGTCCACTGGGCCGCCGGAAGTTTTGGCTCTCCCGCCCATGAGAAAGGCGAAAGCGGGTACGCGGCGGGAGACGGTGCGGGCGACGTCGGGTTTCTGGGCGTACAGCTCGGCCTCGGCGCCGTAGAGCAGGCTTTGCAGCAGGCGTTCCAGAAATGCGCCGGGCTCTTCGTCCAGCAGGGTCTCGAGGTGGTGGACCCAGATGCCTTCACTTTGGGCGGAGGCCGCGGACCAGGCTGCCAATTCCTCCTGGCCAAGGCCCTCCTCGCCCTGGATCACCGTGACGCGCTCCATGGGGGCGGGCGCGCTCAATCCGAACATTAGGGACTTGAGGACGGTCATTTCCTGTCCGCGCCCCCGGATGGGCGCCGTGGGTGGGTCTGATAATTCCGGCGCCTGCTCGAAGAGCAGCGAGGCGGCGCCGGTGGAGGGCGAGGCTTCCATGCCATTCAAATCGGCCATGAATTCTGCAAGGGAACGGGGTTGGGGGCCGATGACTCGCGGCACCAGGGTCAGCCCAGGTTTCAAGCCGATCACGTCAGGGCAGAGCAGGCGGGGGTGGGAACTCTGGGCCAGGATGCCTTCGAGGTGTTTGCCGAAGGCTTTGCGCTGGGTGGGCGTCCATTCCGAAGCCAGGCGGGGGAGGGCGATACCGGGCAATTCCTGCAAGAACCAGATCTGGGTTTCATCGAACCCGAAGCGGCAGCCGGAAGGGTCCCAGGCTTCACCATCCAAAAAACGGCCGAGGAACGTCTCGCGAATTTGGTCCAGCTCTTTGTCGGGTGGGCGGGGATCCCAGATCTGAAGCAGGTAGCGGGCGCCGTCGCCTTCGCGCCGAACAAGCTGGAAGCTGCAGGCCAGCCGACCGGGGGCCGATTCCACCGCAGCCAGGTCCGCCACCCACGCGTAGCGCTGCCCTCCGAGCATCCGGGGGCCGCTCATGGGATCCACCGGCCGACGGTGCGGCCGAAAATCAGGACAATGGCGCGGGACATGGGCGCGAGTGTAGCAGAGGTGGCCATTCCGGGACCTTGGCGAAGGTGGCATGAAACGCCACGCAGGTCTTGGTTTCAAGATATTTCCCTTTGACCAGAATCACAGTGCGTTTCAAACTGACTCCTGCCTTTCGGGGAAAGGGCAGTCAGGGGCCATTACGTTGACCCGAGGACTGTTCCTGTCCACCGCCCCGGCTTCGATTAGGGATTCCGCCCATGGATGCGAGACTCGACACAACCTTTGACGCTAGCTTTGAAGGCGGCTGGTGGGACCGTTTCCTGGCCTGGATGGACGTGGAGCATAGCGCTTCCAAGCGATTCATGATTTCGGGCGCCGTCTGGGCCCTGGTGGGCACGCTGCTGGGGCTCATCGCCGCCACGGAATACTGGGCCCCGGACCTGGTCCATGGCGTGGCCCAACTGAGTTTCGGCCGCCTGCGCCCCACCCATATTAACGTGGTCGCCTTCGGGTTCATTTCCATGTCCACCGTCGGAGCCATCTTCTACGTCATCCCCGAACTGTGCCGCACCAAGCTGCACAGCGAACGGGTGGGCAACATCCTGATGCTCGCCTGGAACAGCGTGATCGTCGCGGGGATCTTCTGCCTGACCAATGGCATCACCGAGGGCCGGGAATACGCCGAACTGCCGTGGTTTCTCGACATCCCCATGCTGGGCGCCCTGCTGCTCTACTGCTGGCTGATCTGGATGACGGTGTTGAACCGCAAGGAGAAGCAGCTCTACGTGACCACCTGGTACGTGGCGGGCACCACCATGTGGTTCCCCATCGTCTACATCATCGGCAACAAGGTGTTCTTCAGCATGACTGGCATCGCCGATGCCATCTCCGGCTGGTTCTACGGCCACAACATCCTGGGCCTCTGGTTCACCACCAACGGCATTGGCCTGACTTACTACTTCCTGCCGAAGATCACCAAGAACCCTCTCTATTCGCACCTGCTCTCCATCGTCGGGTTCAGCACCATCGCGATGTTCTACACGCCCACGGGCACCCATCACCTGCTGCAGAGCCCGGTGCCCGAGTGGCTGAAGGCCGTGGCGGTGATCTCCTCGGTGATGCTCCTGGTGCCGGTGATGTCGGTGCTGGTGAACTTCTTCCTGACCATGAAGGGCAAGTGGGGGATGCTGGGCACGAATATCCCGCTGCGCTTCTTCATCACCGCCATGTGGTTCTATCTGCTGACCTGCTTCACCGGGCCCTTCCAGGCGACGCGCTGGATCAACTGGTACCTGCACTTCACCCATTGGGTGGTGGGCCACGCGCACTTCGCCCTGCTGGGCACCTTCGGCTTCGTGGCCTGGGGTGCCATCTACTACTGCGTGCCCCGCGTCAGCGGCCGCCAGTGGTACAGCCGCCGCCTCGCCAACGCGCACTATTGGCTCTCGCTGGTGGGCACCGTGATCATGATGACTTCCCTGACCATCGCCGGGCTCATCCAGGCCTCGGCCTGGGAAGAGGGCACCCCTGTGTACCGTGGCGTCATCATGGTTGCCCCGTTCATGGCCATGCGCGCCTTCTCGGGCCTCCTGATCGTCACGGGCCAGCTGCTCTTCGTCTACAACCTGATGAAGACCCTGGTGTTCGCCGAGGATCCGCTGGAGGACCCGCTGGAAGAGGCGGCGCCCGCCACGGTCTCCGCGGCCCGCAACCAGGCTTGAGTCCCCGATCCATGTCAGAGGAACCGACCCGATGAGTACCCCCCGCGCGAACTATCTGTACCCCTCCATTGGCATGGGCCTGATCCTCGCCAGCATCATCTTTGTGGTCGTACTGGTGCCGCGCATGACCTTCCGGCCCGCCCAGCCCAAGGACCTGCGGAACTACACGGCCCAGGAATTGCGGGGCCGCGAGATCTACAAGCGCGAAGGCTGCTGGTACTGCCATTCCATGGTGAGCCGGCCCCAGGATTGGGACCACGGCCCGAAATCCAAATCCTCGGACTACTTCTACGACGAGTACCACCTGGTGGGCTCGGAGCGCTCAGGCCCGGACCTGGCCAACATCGGCGGCAAGTTTCCGGACCAGTACCACCTGCTCCATCACCAGAACCCGCGGTACGTGAAGCCCGGTTCGATCATGCCCCGCTACGACTACCTTTCGAACCAGGAGCTCATCGACCTGACGGCTTTCCTCCAGGGCATGGGCCCTTGGGGCACCCGGGCCCAGGATCCCGAAACCGGGAAGCTCAAGTTCGCACGGCTCGAGAAATACACCTGGGCCACCGGTCCTTTCCAGGGCACCAGCGAGGTCCTGGCCAAGTGGAATATGACTCCAGAAGAGCAGGAAAAGCTGAACAACGCCCGCTACGAGGAACATCAGGAAGTTCCCTATAAGTACAAGACGGAGATCGAGGAGCTGCTCTTCGGCACCAGCCATGAGGCCCAGGCCGCCCGGGGCACCCTGCTGAACATCGTGGATAAGAACCGCATCGCCGGCGTGGAAGTCACCGAGGAGACCCTCGAAAAGAAGCGGGAAGAGGACTCCAGCTTCTCCGCCTGGACCGAGAAGGATTTCAAGGAGCCCGCGGTGGAGCCCACGGATCCCCTCGAGATGAAATCCCTGATGACCAAGCGCAAATACGCCAACTACGGCAAGGGGCTCTTCAACAACGAGTGCTCGGCCTGCCACGGCTTGAATGCGGACGGGCACGGCCAGGCAGCTTTTTCCATGACCAAGCGCCCCGCGAATTTCTGGGATGACAAGTTCCAGCGGTATAACGTCGACACTTGGTACTGGCGCATCAGCCGAGGCGTGCCCTCCACGCAGATGCCCCGCTGGGAATACACCTTGACGGCCGAGCAGCGGCTGACCCTGGCGGCCTTCCTGAAGTACGTGTCCCAGAACAAGGGCCTCGGCAAGCTGAAGGGCATGGAGAGCGACTACGACAAGCTGCCGAGCCAGGCCGCACCGGCCCTCCCAACCCCTGCGAGCCAGCCGCCCCAAGCCCTCAATGCCGCCCCGGCGCTTTCTGCGAAGCCATCCCCGGCTTCGGTCAAGTGAGGTCAACATGGCTATGGATCCTGTCAACAACCAGCACGACGACGAACCCATGGAAGAGGTTTCGGGCACGAAGATCGGCCACGGCAAGGCCCCCTTCGCCCTCGTCATCATGTTCCTCATCATTCTGGTCTGGGCGGTGCTCGCCTGGATCCGCCCCAGTGGAACCTAAGGGACGACGATGCGATCCAACCGCTTGAAATCCATTCCCGCCTTGTTCCTGCTCCTTGCCGCGTTCGCCGGGGTGGGTTGCTCGGACGAAGGCCTGTCCACCAAGACCGGCGCCACCCAGGGCGGACTCATCCGGGCCGAGGGCGGCGGTGCCCCCGCCCTGGAAATCGGATCGGATTCGGTGTTCTATCCGAACAACATGCCTTCGGCCCTCAAGGGGCGCCAGGTCTTCACCGCCAATTGCGCCACCTGCCACGGCACCTATTACACGGCCCAGGAACGGTTCGAC
>JANXPB010000046.1 GCA_025357545.1 Holophagaceae bacterium | reverse complement strand
GCGGAAATCGACACGCTGGATTGGAATCCGCCCCGATACCTGCCCCGTGGTACGGTCATCCGTAAACTAAAGACGGCAAATGTACAGTCGCCTGGCCGGACGCGGAGTTACAGACGGCAGTTGAACCTTACCGGGGAACATTTCAATGAATCGTCGACGGACTCGACGGGACTCGAATCACAGAAGTCTCAGGCCGCGCTTGGGAGGCCGAAGGTCATTTCACACCCTCCCCCTCGCGAACGGAGCGACCACACTGAGAGCTTGTCCGTAAATTAGGCGATGCCGCGCTGGGAGCACCGGGCGAGCGAGGCAAGGCAGCCGACCACGGCCTATCGACCATACGCCACGGGAGGCTAGCGCCGCCTCGAGAAGCCCGCCGCCCCAGCCCGAAGGGACGGGGCCAGCCGCGCGCATCACGGCGTCACGGCCCTTGCGCGTATCAACTATAGGCGTCTGCGGGCCCTCTCTTGCGCTGCATCGCGGCTGACCTCCGTGGCGGCATCGTCTAATTCACGGACAAGCTCTAAATCACCCGCGGCACCTTCTGCAGTGAGACCGGCATCTCCAGCGTCTCCAGGTCCCAGCCCTCCAGTTCGAGCACCGCACACAGAGAAGCCTCCAGCGCTCCATGGGCCGTGGCGGCGTCCTCGGCGATGCGGCGGTGTACCGCCACGTCGGTGTCCGTGGCCCCCATGCACTCCTGCTGGTAGGCGTGGAGGTCCCGCAGCCCCAGGATGTGCTTAGCCACCTGCGCCGGGCAGGCGCACTGGAAGATCAGCGACTGGTCGATGACCTGGCTGAGCTGGTCGTCCGTGAACCTCGTCTTCATGGGTGCTCCTTTCCCTTCGGGACCGCCGTATCGCTGAAGCGCGCACAAGCAACCGGCGTATCGAAGCCCCGGACTGCGATGCGCTCGATCACCGGTTCGCTGCCCCAGGCCCGGGTAGGGTCTGCCACCTCCTGCGTGGCCACGATTTCCCCCGCCCGGGCTAGGCCGCAGAGCCTCGAGGCCACGTGCACCGGAAGCCCGATGACGTCGAAATGCAGGTGTTCCGGGGTGCCCAGGAGTCCTGTCAGTACCAGCCCATCCGCCAGCCCCAGGCCCACCGGGACTCCCGATATTCGGCTGTCCCGCTGAATGGCCTTCGCGCAGAGCAGGCCCATGGAGGCCCGCGCGACCCCTGCGAAGACCGCCAGCAGCCCGTCTCCGGTGGTCTTCACCACCGTGCCTTCGTAGATCCGTACCCGCCGCGCCTGGGCACCGAGTATGACGGCCAGACGTTCGAAGTAGTCCTGGGGAGACGCTTGGGCAATCCACCTCGAACTGTCCCGTAGGTCCGTGAAGAGCACCGACAGCTCCAATCGCTCCGCCTGTCCGGGCGCAGGGTCTCCATAGATGCGCCTCAGCGCCCCCGCCGGCACGAAGCGCAGCAGCGTGCTCAGCTCCGAGGCCCGGTCCCGGCGCTGCCCCGCCTCCACCACCCGCGCGGCCACGTGCCGTGCCAGGCCCTCGAGGTCCAGGGGCTTCTCGAAAATAGCGTCCACCAGCCCTTCCCGGCAGAGGTCTTCCACGGCCCGGCGGCCCGGCCCCGGGCTCGCCACTGCGATCACATGGACACCCCCCTGCCGGCCCCGGAAGGCCGAGAGGGCCTCCCGGGGCACCGGATCCTGGGCGTGGTGGTTCAGCACCAGCAATGCCGCGCCGACGCTGGGATCCTCCTCCGGGCCATCCGGCACCCGGCCGCGCACTGCCACCGCGCAGCCGTCCAACTGCGACAGCCGCTCCGCCAGCAGGGAGGCTGTATAGGGCCACGGGTCCACCACCACCACCCCCAAGGATCGGGAGCCCAGCGGGTTCCCCACGGCCAGAGCCTCGACCAGCGCGGCACCCATGGCCTACAGGCCTTCCAAGAAGGCGCCTGCCGCCATGGTCTCCGGGGTGGACGGCGGCACCCCCTCCCAAGGAAACGCTTCGAAGTAGGCCGCCGCAGGCTGCCGCCGAGCCTCCGGATCCAAGCCGTTCACGCGCAACCCCTCAGCCACGGCCTGTCCCCGCCCGCAAGGCCGCCAGCAGCGCCGGGACATCGCCATCGGCCTGGGCCGCGGCCGCTTCGAGCTGGGCCTCCCGGGCCTCCGAGACCACGGCGAAGGTGCAGCCGGGATGCCCCTGTGACGCGCAGGCCACCTCCCGCACCGCCAGGCGCTTGCGGGCCAAGTGGCTGAAGACCGCCCGGTATAGCCCCTCGTGCAGGCCACAACGTGGCGATTCCGAAAGACCCGTCCCCTCCGCGATGGCCGAGCGCTCTAGGTTCATCAGGAAGGCCCCCTGGGTGGCGAGGCTGAAATCCCCTGAGAGGCGGCCCAGGCCCTGGCGCTCCACCCAGTCCCCCAGGCGGTCCAGCACCTCCTGCATGGGAAGGTCTCGCAAGGTGCGGTCCAGCTGCTCGCTGGCCTCCGTCTCCAGGTCGACCACCGCCAGCCGTCCCCACTGGAAGCCCCAGGCTTCCGTGAAGGCGCGGTAGCCCTCGGAACTGGACACCTCGAAGGCCGCCCTCAGGGCCCCGAAGACACTGGTCTCCAAGCGGGCCACCCGCGCCTGGCGGTCCTGGCGCTGCACCCCTTGCCCGGGCGCCCCGGGCTCCAATTCCGCCTGGAGTGGCGCCGCGAAGCCCTCGGGCAGATCCTCCCGCTGGGGCATAAAGCGCTGCCGGTTCACCAGCACCAGGATCCAGGGCTGGATGCCAGCCCGCACCATCTCGATATCCACCAGCTGGGCCCCGAACTTGAAGTCGAAGATGTAGGTGAAGCGTACCGTCTCACCCGGCGCGCCCCCGGCGGCCAGCGCCTGGAAGCGGCCCTGGAACTCCGGCGTGGCCGTGCAGGGGGCAATTTCCCCAAAAAAGGTGCGGCCCAACACCTGGGCCCGATCCAGGCGCGCGAACCGGGATTCCGCCAAGTTGTAGCGGGCGATACGGCCGTCCAGCTCCAAGGCGATCACGCCATAGGGAAGCTGGTCCAAGGCCCTGGGCGAGAGAAGCTCCAGTTCGGCGGGTGGCAGCGCCGTAGCCAATTCTGTAAGTGGGTGCGGGGGCTGAGGGTCGAGGGTGGCATTTGTCATAGTCTAAAGATTATATTTGGATGAATTTGTTTGTCTATTAAAAAATATGGACAATATAAGAAATATTTTGAAATAATATTGCACTTAAGACCACATAATTCTTGAATTTAGGAATGATCCACGGGCCTCGCTGCTGGCCGCGCATGGCGGGCATCAATGGGTGCTCTTGCGTTGGATCAAGAACACGGTCGGATGGCGGACGGTGATCATCCGGAAACCATCCTGGAAGCGGGGGGTTTGGCTGCCAACCGGCATGGAGCCATTGAGGCTTTAACGCAGTGACATTCATCACTAATGGTCGCTCCTCGGAAAGTGTGTCCACTTCCCAAAAGCCATATAGCTACTCTTTGGCACCGGAGCGACTCGTGGCACCTCATGCGACCTGCCAAGTCCCGCTCCAGGCTTTCCACGGAAGCCTGTCCGGGATGCGATGCCCCCATCACCCGGACCACACCACAGGCGCAGCTGAACGGCGCACCCCCACAAGACGCGAAATCCCACGTCCTTGCGGATCCACATCCACTTATCCAACTCAGGAGGCAGAACCATGAGAGTGAACCGAATCGGATGGTTGCTTGCACTGGGCCTGTCCCTGGCCGTCCCGGGGTCCGCCCAGGCGCCGAAGCCCGTGAAAATCGGCGCCATCAACTCCACCAGCGGCGCCGAGGCGCCCATCGGCGAGACCATCAACAATGGCTACATCCTCGCCCTTGAGGACCTCAAGAAAAAGGGCATCAACGTGGAGCTGATCCGCGAGGATGACACGGGCAAACCCCAGATCTCAATGAGCGCCATGGAAAAGCTGGCCACCCGGGACAGTGTTGCGGGCGTCGTGGGGCCCTACACGTCTGCCTGCGCCAACGCCATCTCCCGGTTGGCTGAGAAGTACCGCGTGCCCCTGCTGGTGCCGGTGGCCTCCAAGGAGGACATCACCCGCCAGGGCCTCACATGGCTGTTCCGGTTGAGCGCCACCACGGACGACTACGCCGCGATCCTCATCGACATGGCCCTGAAGGTTGGCAAGCCCAAGAGCATCGCCATCATCAATGAAAACACCGATTTCGGAACCTCGGCGGCCAAGTCGGCCAAGGCTTTCTCGGAATCCCACGGACTCAAGGTAGTCGCGGAAGAGGCCTACGCCAAGGGCTCCCCGGACTACCGGTCGACCCTCACCAAGATCAAGGGCCAGAACCCCGACTTGGTCTTCATGGTCAGCTACGTGGCCGATGGCATTCTCCTCATGCGGCAGGCCCGTGAAGTGGGCCTCCAGCCCCAGGCCTTCCTGGGCGCCGGCGCGGGGTTCGGGAATCCGGCCTTCGCCAAGGAGACCGACATTTCCAACAACGTCTTCTCCAGCACCCAGTGGACCGAGGAGGTGACTTGGCCGGGCGCCAAGGAATTCGCCAAGCGGTACCGGGAGAAGTTCAATAAAGAGCCCGTCTACCACGCCGCCAATGCCTATGCCTCGCTGATGATCATGGGCGAAACGGCGGCGAAGGCCGGCGGGGACCGGGAGAAAATCCGCGCGGCGCTGGATTCAGGAAAATGGAACGGGATCATGGGCGAAGTGAAGTTCCAGGACTACGACGGCTACACCAACCAGAACAAGCATCCGATGCTGGTGGAACAGATCAGGAACGGCAAGTTCGAGACCGTCTGGCCAGCCACCTTCACCAAGAACAAGCCCTTCTACCCCTTCCCCAAGTGGAAGTAGGCCCACTTGCGCGCCGGTGCGCCCAGATGGCACGCCGGCGGAGCTGAGGACAGTCGCGGATGACTATATTCCTCCAATCCCTGATCAGCGGCATCCTGGTGGGCGGCGTCTACGCGCTCATCGGCATCGGTCTCACGCTTGTCTTCGGGGTCATGCGGATCATCAACTTCGCCCACGGCGACATCATGATGGTCGGGATGTACCTCACCTACATGCTGTTCAGCATGGTCGGCATCGATCCCTTCCTGTCCGTGCTCATCACCTTCCCGCTGATGTACCTGCTGGGGGTGTTCCTCCAGAAGGTCCTCATCAACCGGGTGCTCGACGCGCTGCCCCAGAACCAGATCCTGCTGACCATCGGCCTGGGCCTGATCATGAGCAACACGATGATGCTGGCCTTCACCTCGGATTATAAAATCCTCTCCACCACTTATTCCTCGTCCAGTTTCTCGGTGGGAGGCAGCTCCATCTCCCAACCCCTGACCATCTCCTTTCTCATCACCGCGGCCATCACGGGCGGGCTCTACTGGTTCCTAGTGAAGACGAATACCGGCCAGGCTATCCGCGCCACGGCCCAGGACCGCGAGGCCGCTCAGCTCATGGGCATCAACGTGAAGCGTATGTCCGGCATCGCCTTCGGCCTGGGGGCCGGGCTGGCGGGTACCGCTGGGGCGCTCATCGCCCCCACCTATTACATCTTCCCCCAGGTGGGCAGCGTGTTCACCCTGAAGGCCTTCGTCATCACGGTGCTGGGCGGCATGGGCAGCGTGGTGGGCGCCGCCATCGGCGGCATCATCGTCGGCGTGTCCGAGTCCATGGGCGCGGTCTACATTTCCTCGGGCTGGAAGGACGTCGTCGTCTACGTGATCTTCCTGCTGGTCCTGCTCTTCAAACCCGCCGGGCTCCTCGGCAAGTCACGTATGTAGGGGCGGACATGGCCAGCGCGACGACATCACGCTTTTCCAGATCAGCCCTGATCAAGCTGGCCGTGGGTCTCGTCCTCGTCGGTGGCCTCTTCGCGGTGCCGCGTTACGTGAGCAGCCCCTACGCCCTGCACATCATGATCCTGATCTTCCTGAGCACCATCATGGGGGAGAGCTGGAATATCCTCGGTGGCTACACCGGCCAGTACTCAGTGGGACACGCGGCCTACTTCGGCGTGGGCGCCTACACCACCGTGATGCTGATGCAGTTCCGCCAAGTGCCCCCGTGGATCGGGGTCTGGGCCGGCATCGCCGCGGTACTGGTGGTGGCCCTCATCATCGGGTCCATTTGCTTCCGGTTGCGGGGCCCCTATTTCGTGCTGGCCTCCATCGCCGTGGCGGAGATCATGCGCCTTTCGGCCACCAACCTCGACAAGTTCACCAAGGGCGCCGAAGGCATCCTGGCCACTGAGATCCCGGTCTTCATAATTGGCGAGCATGTGGTGACGGATTTCCTCACCAAGGTGCCCTTCTACTACATCGGCCTGAGCCTTGCGCTCCTCACCATCGCGGTGACTTGGGCTGTCCAGCACTCCAAGCTCGGCTACTACTTCCAGGCCATCCGCGAGGACCAGGACGCGGCCCATTCCCTGGGCATTAATATCCCCTTGTACAAGAACATCGGCCTGGCTATCTCCGCGACGCTCACCGCCTTGGCCGGAAGCTTCTATGCCATCTATGTGGGCTTCGTGGATCCCAGCACCGTGCTGTCCCTCGACCTGAGCGTCCAGATCGTGCTGGTCTGCATCATCGGCGGCATCGGCACCATCTACGGTCCCGTGGTGGGCGCCCTGGCGCTGGTGCCCCTCTCCGAAGCCCTACGCAGCAACGCCATCGCGGAAGGGCTGTTCAAGAGCGGGATCGTGGATCCAGCTTCGGCCACCGGCACCTTCCTGAAGGAAAACCTGGCCCACGCCCACGTGCTGATCTACGGCATCCTGGTGGTGCTCGTGATCCTCTTCATGCCCGAAGGCCTGCTGGGCTTCCTCCGTAAGCTGGGTGCGCGGCTGAAGCAGGGAAGGGCTTGATGGCCATCCTGGAGATCAGCCACGTCAGCAAGTTCTTCGGCGGCCTGGCCGCGAATTCAGATGTCTCCTTCACCATGGAGGCGGGCATGATCATGGGTCTCATCGGACCCAACGGCGCGGGCAAGACCACCCTTTTCAACTGCATCACCGGCTATTACCCTCCCTCAAAGGGAGAGATCATTTTCAAAGGCCGGCGCATGAATGGCCTGCAACCCGACAAGGTTTGCAAATTGGGCATGGTGCGCACCTGGCAAAAGGTCCGACCCCTGGCCAAGTTGAGCGTGGTGGACAACGTGATGGTGGGCGCCCTGTGCCGGACGAACTCTCTCAAGGTGGCGCGCGCGATCGCCCTGGAGCAGATCGAGGTGGTAGGTCTGTCCCACAAGACGGACTTCCTGGCGGGCAGCCTTCCCATCGGCGAGCGCAAGAAGTTGGAAGTCGCCCGGGTGCTGGCGACCAAGCCGGAACTGCTGCTGCTGGACGAAGTGATGGGCGGACTCAACCCGGCGGAAAGCGAAGAGATTGTCCGGCTCATCCTGGACATCAAGGCCCGGGGCGTGAGCCAGATGGTCATCGAGCACGACATGAAAACCATCATGCGGATCTCGGACCGCATCGTGGTGCTCAACTCAGGCGAGAAGCTCACCGAAGGCTCGCCCGAAGAGGTCGTCCACAACCAGGCCGTGATCGATGCCTACCTGGGTGAGAGCCATGCTTAAGATCGAGAACCTCAGCTTCAGCTACGGCGACATGCGCGTGCTCTGGGACATCAACCTGGAGGTGGCCGAAGGCGAGATCGTCACGGTGGTGGGCAGCAACGGCGCCGGGAAAAGCACCACCCTCAAGAACATCTCGCGCACCGTCAGGCCCGGCAGCGGCTCCATCACCTATAACGGAGTGGACCTCACCCGGCTTGAATCCCATCAGGTGGTGGAACTGGGCATCGTCCAAGTTCCGGAAGGCCGCAAGATCTTCCCTGAAATGACCGTGCTGGAGAACCTGCGCATGGGCTCCTACATCAAGTCCACCCGGGCGGACCGGGCCCACAACCTGGAGCGGGTGTTCACCTTCTTCCCCCGGCTGGCGGAGCGGGAGAAGCAACTGGGCGGAACCATGTCTGGCGGCGAGCAGCAGATGCTTGCCATTGGCCGTGGCCTGATGGCCAATCCTAAATTGCTGATGCTTGACGAACCGAGCCTGGGGCTCTCCCCGCTGCTGGTGAAGAACATCTTTGGCATCATCGAAGGCATCAACCAGCTGGGCGTCACCATTCTGCTGGTGGAGCAGAACGTCTACCAGTCGCTGCGCATCGCCCACCGGGCCTACGTCCTGGAAACCGGGCGGGTGGTGCTGACAGGGCGCGGCGAGGACCTGCTCAAAGACGACCACGTGAAAAAAGCCTTCCTGGGAATGTGAGCTGCAAGGAGAGCGCCATGATCAAGGTTTCGCAGTGGATGACCCGCAACCCCATCACCATCGATGAGGAAGCCTCCGTCATCGAGGCCATCCACCTGATGAAGGAGAAGAACATCCGCCGGGTGCCGGTGATGCGCGGCGACCGTTTCGTGGGCCTGGTCACCGACCGGATGATCAAGGAATACACGCCGGGGAAAGCCACGGCGCTGGACACCTGGGAGGTCCACTACCTCCTCGCCAAGACCGCCGTGAAGGATGTCATGAACGCCCATCCGTACACGGTCACGCCCGAGACGAGCCTTTCGGATGCCTGCAAAGTGGTGCTGGACAAGAAGCTCTACGGCCTGTGCGTCGTGGACGAACAGGGCGACCTGGTGGGCCTCATGTCCACGTCCAACCTGATGCGGGCGGTCATAGACATCTGCAATGACCCGCGGCTGGCCTCCTGACATGCGGTACATGAATCGCTCCAATCGCTCCAATCCCTCCCCCTGAACCCGGCGGCCAGTTCCGCCTTCGCATGTGCCCACAAACCGCGCGGGGAGCCCCCACGCCCTTTGAACCGCGGCCGCGGTTCGATATGGAGATCGCCATGACCACCCGCACCCTCACCCGGACCCTCTTCGCGCTGCTGGCCAGTTCAGCCATCGCCCACGCCCAGGACGTGAAGGTCAATGTCCTCGGCATCGTCTGGTACACCCAGATGATGGACAGCAATCTGCGCCTCAACAGCACGGCTCCAGGCGGCTACTACGGACTGGGGGGCACCAAGGGCACAGGCACCGTGAACCCCTACAACGAAAATGGTTTCAGCGTCCGCCGCACCGAGATCTACATCTCCGGGAAGATCACGGACGAAGTCAGCGCCCAGGTCATGTTCGATCCGAACCAGCCCAACCCCCTTCTCTTCGATGCCTACGTGGTGTACAAGCCCACCGCGCAGTTCGAGATCAAGGCCGGCCAGTACAAGCCCTTCCAGACCTACGAAGCGACTTCGGTCGCCGCGGCGGACCTGCTGTTCATCGACCGGGCCCAGCTGGCCCGCTTCGCCGGGGATCCCCGGGACCGGGGCGTGGCAGTGTCCTATCTCTTCGGCGACAAGGCCTTCGGCGGCAAGGCCACGGCGGGGGTGTTCAACGGCGAGACCGGCCGTGTGAATGACCAGAACGCCCAGAAGGACTTCATCGCCCGGGTGGATTTCAGCCTCGGCGAGGTGCACAAATTCGGGCTTTACACCCTGCAGGGCAGCACCAGCAAGGCGGACAAGACCGGGGCCGCCAGCCAGGGCGCCGCCTTCGGCACAGCTTCGGCCACGAACAACCCGCCCAGCGCCGCTGATATCTACGCCAACAAGGACAAGACCTCAAATCTCGGCGCCTACTACTACTTCAACAGCGGTCCCTGGCACTTCGATGCGGAGGCCGCCACCGGAGTGCTCGGGCGCCGCTTCGACAGCTTCCTGGATGCCGCCGGGGCCGCCAAACGCCAGCATATGGACCAGGCCTACCTGGGCTACTTCCTCACCGGAAAATACACCACCGGCCACCACACGTTCGGTCTGCGCTATGACTATCTGAACTACAACCAGGGCGACAAGTGGTACACCACCTTCAACCCCTACACCGCGAATTCCACCGGACCCCTGGGAGCGGACTACTCACCGAAGTTCACGGAAATCACCCTGGGCTATTGCTACGCCTTCAAGCCTCAGAGCGTCCGCGCCGCCAATATCAAGCTGGACTACATCGCGCGCAGCAAGAACTTCCTGGTGCCCCGAGTGGGCCAGACCGGTGAGAAGGGCGGCGACAGCGTCGTCCTGGCCTTCCAGTTCTACCTCTAGGCTGACGGTTTCCAAAGGCAATGCTTCGCGGCCGGGTCCACAAGGCCCCGGCCGCGAGTCATGTCAGCGGAACCTCGCGGGGTGCGAGCGCATTGAAGGCCAGCGCCAATCCCACCACCACGGCGCAACCCACCACGTTGTACCAAAGGAAGGAGATGCGGGTGAAAAAGAAGCAGGCCAGCACTGCGACTTCGGCCACCAAGGCCGCGTAGAAGGCCGCGCCGCCACGCACCTTTTTCAAGTAGAAGGCCACCAGGAAAATCCCCAGGATCGTCCCATAGAAGAGGGAGCCCAGGATGTTCACGGCCTCCACCAGGGTGCCCAAACGGCTGGCGTATTCAGCGAAGAGGATGGCGAAGCAGCCCCAGCCGAAGGTGGCCAGTTTGGACACCCAGACCTCCTTCGGCCCCCCCTCCCCGGCGAAGATGCGCCGCCATAGGTCCACCACGGTGGTGGCGCCCAGGGCGTTGATCTCCGCGGACATGGAGGACATGGAGGCCGCGAAGACCGCCGCCAGTACCAGCCCAATGAGGCCCGCCGGCAGGCTGTGCAGCACGTAGGACAGGAACACGTAGTTCGTATCGCTGGCGTTGGCCGACGGGTTGCCCCGGCGGATGATCTTCACCGCCTCGCCACGAATGGCGGCCGCATGGGCTTCAGCTGCCACCATGCCCTGGCGGGCGACAGCCTCCCGGGCTGCATCTCCCTCATGGCGCGCCGCAAGGAAGACCTTCACTCGCTCGGCCCGGGCCTCGCAGGCCTGCCGGTACTCGGCTTCGGTGGCTTTGAAGGCCACGGCTTCGGGTCCGGCCTGGGCGCTCTTCACCGCAGCGGGGTTGAAGAAGACCGGCGGCGTGACGAACTGATAGAACACGAAGACCATGGCGCCCAGCAGCAGGATGAGGAACTGCATGGGCACCTTGAAGAGGCCATTGGCCAGCAGCCCCATGCGGCTCTGGGCCACGGAGCTGCCGGTGAGGTAGCGCTGCACCTGGGACTGGTCCGTGCCGAAGTACGAGAGGGACAGGAAGAACCCGCCGATGAGGCCGGACCAGATGTTATAGCGGTTGGTGATGTCAAATTTGAGATCGATGGTGTTGAGGCGCCCCAGGCCTCCGGCCACATGCAGCGCATCGCCGAAGGAGACGTTCGGCGGCAGTTGCCGGATCACCATGACCCCCGCCACCAGCATGCCGATGGTGATGATCAGCATCTGGTAGCTCTGGGCCCAGGACACGGCCCGGGTGCCGCCGCTCACGGTGTAGATCATCACCAGCACGCCCACCAGCAGGATGTTCAGATGGATATTCCAACCCAGCAGCACCGAGAGCACCAGGGCCGGGGCGAAGATGGTGAGCCCCACCGCCAACCCGCGCTGGGTGAGGAACAGCAGCGCGGCGAGCGTCCGCGTCTTACCATCGAAGCGGCCTTCCAGATACTCGTAGGCCGTGAACACTTTCAGCCGGTGGAAGATCGGCACTACGGTGATGGACAGCACCACCATGGCGATGGGCAGGCCGAGATAGAACTGGATGAAGCGCATCCCGTCCGCATAGGCTTGGCCTGGCGTGGACAGGAAGGTTATGGCGCTGGCCTGGGTGGCCATGATGGAAAGGCAGATGGTGTACCAGCGGCCGTCGCGGCTCGACAGCAGGTAGCTTTCGGAATCCTTCTTCCCGCGCCCTTTCCAAAGCCCGTAGAGGACGATGAAAGCCAGGGACGCGCCGAGGATGGACCAGTCGAGGGCGCTCACCGGAACACCCGCTCAAAGGCGAAGAAGAGTCCGATGCAAAGGGCGAGTTCGATCAACACCAGCGCATAGAGACGGCCCCAGCGTCCCAGCACCGGCGGCGGCGGTTCCACCGGCATCCGGTCCTCTTCAGTCATGGGGGTGGCCCAGCGCCAGCAGGTTCGCGAAGAGACGGTAGGCTCCGGGCACGCCTTCGGGCAGCTGCCGGAAGAAGGCCAGCCCGGTATAGACGAATTGCCCTTTACCGTGGGGGGCCACGATGAGGCTGCCGTTCAGGGGCGGCTCGCCGGGATCCGCCATCGCAAAGATGGGCGTGTAATGGGGGTCCAGGTCTTCGGCGAAATACACGCCACGTTCCTGGACCCAGCCCTTGAAATCCTCGGCCGTGATCCGGTTGGGCCAATTCAAAACGGGATGGTTGGGTGCCAGGAAAGTCACGGGGGCCGTCTCGTCGGTGACCCGCTTGGATCCGATGTGGAAGCCGTAGGGCCCGATGGCTTCCGTGGCCAGGTCCGCATTGGTACCGGGGAAGGCGCCATTCACGTTGTACTGCACGACCTCGGTCCCACCCTTGGCCACGTACTCCAACAGCCGCGCATTGAGTCGCGCCAACGCGGGACGGGTGTTGAAGGCCCGGATGCCCACCACGATGGCATCGTAGGGTGCAAGATCGACGCTGGCCAGGGCTTCGTCACTCAACAAGTCCACCACGTAGCCCAGGGACCGCAGGCTGCGGGGGATGTCATCCCCGGCGCCCATGACGTAGCCGATGCGGTGGCCGTTATGGCGCAGGTCCAGCCGCACCAGGCGGGCGGTAGCCAGCGGGAACACGGTCTGGAGCGGAATGTGCGGGTAATTGATCTGCACGCGACCCCGGGCGGGCGTGGTCCGGCCCTCCATCTCCACCAGCACCCGCAGCTCGCCGATCCCCGGCGCTACGGGCGGCGTGATGCGAGTGGTGACTTTCAGCTCCTCCATGGCCTTGGGGAGACTGAATGGAATCTCCGCAGGATCGGCCTTCCACCCCTCCGGCAACTGGAACCGGAGTGTTCCGGATGCCGGCGACGTGCCGGCCCAGAGGCGGAGGGTGATTTCCTTGGGGGCCGGGTCCGCAAGCACCTGGACCCGCTCCGGGAGATTCACCATCACCGGCGGCATCACCACCAGCGGCTGGTAGCGTTCACCCAAAACCGGATCGCGGAATCGGTACTGGACCGGCACCGAGAGTTCAAAACTTTGGCCTTGGACTTTCAAACGGAAGCTGGCGCTAAGAGAAGGGGGGTCTTCGGCCTGGCCCATGAGCTTGGGCGACGCGGCGCTGTGCCGGCCTCCTGTTCGAACGGTCTTCAGCCAGTAGGGCTGGGATTCCGGGAGGCTCAAGGGCACTGCGATATCGAAGTTGTCCTTCAACGATTCATTGGCAGGCATGAGTTGATTGCGGACATGCGACGGAACAAAGGTGACGCTCACCGAGTCCAGGGTGACGGCGGCGCTGCCCCGGGCCATCGCCGTGGCGGTCACCTTGACGGCGCCACCCGGAGACACCGCTTGGCGATCCGCTATGGCTTCGACCCATATGCCCGCTGCGCTGCGGATGACCTCCACCAGTTCCTGAAGTTTCTGGGCGGCCCAAGGGTCCATGGCCAGGGGCTCCAGCCTGGCTTTGGCCTGGAGCAGCAGGGGCAGGATGGCGGCCGGCTGCTCGGGTCGGAATTCCCGACGGGCCTGCGCCAGCAGCTCGCCCACGGCCGCGCCGCCGGAAACCCGGCGCCAGCTGAGATCCAGGCCCTCGAACAGGTCGTCTTTGGCCGGAGAACCCGCCAGGGGTTCCAGATATTCGAGGCGGCTGCCCCGGAAAGCCACCGCTCCGAATCCCTGGCTGCGATGCATGCTGCGGCTTTCCGCCGCCAGTTCCGCATAGGACTTCCCCAACAGGGCATTGTACTGGCCCACGTCGAAGCTGAGGAAGCTGCCGGGCCCCATGTGGTCCCGTTCACTCTGGGGGCGGAAGCTGTTCCAGAGGATGCGGGTGGCGTGCCAGGGTTTCACATAAGCCAATTGCTCGGGGAAGCGGGTTGGATCCGCGGCCGCCTTGAAGGCCTCCAAAGCCAACATCGCCGAGGCCGTGTGATGGCCATGGGTGCCGCCGCCGGTAGGTGGAAAGCGGGTCACGATCACGTCGGGCCTGAAGCTGCGGAGGGTCCAGACCACGTCCGCCAAGGCGGCCTCATGGCCCCAGATGGAAAAGGTCTCCTCAGGCGTCTTGGAGAAACCGAAATCCACGGCGCCGGTGAAAAATTGTTCGGCGCCATCCACTCGGCGGGCCGCCAGCAATTCCTGGGTGCGGATCAGCGCCAGGGAATCGTCCAATTCCGGCCCGATGAGATCCTGGCCGCCCCCGCCCCGGGTCATGGACAGGTAGCCCGTCCGGAGCTTCCGACCCTTGGAAAAGTAGGCCAGCGCTGCGGTATTTTCGTCATCCGGGTGGGCAGCCACATAGAGGACGCTGCCCAGCACCTGGAGCTTGTCCAGGGCCAGCTCCAGGTCCGCGGCGCTCCGGGTGGGCAGGGGCGCCTGGGCTGGCAGCGCAGTGCCCAGCAGAGCCAGGATGATTGCCGCGGGCATCGACTTCAATTTCAAGCGGGGTCGGTTCATTTGGCCATCCTGAATTCACTGCGGGACATGGGTGTACGACGGGGATGAGGAGCCCCACAGGCCTCCCGAGCGGGATTCGGCGAGAAGCTCCGTGGGTTTATCGCTCTCTGTCACGCCGGGACTATTGGCCCACCTTGAAATCCACCGTGGCCAGTTCCTTGCCCCACTCGAGGGCCAGCGTCCCGCCGGCCTGGGTCATGTCGATAAAGGCGAAGGTGAGTTGATCGACGGAATGGGGCGCCATCGAAAGCTTCATGGGCACCCGGGCCACATCGAATTTCGCCTCGTAGTTATCCGAACCCCAGGTTCCAGCCTTGTCCTTGGGGTCATATTTCGCTTGAGCCGGCTGGGTGGAAAGAACGAGGGTCCAGGCCCCTTCCTTCAGCTCGACGAAGAGGCTGTAGTCCCCCGCGGGCACCTTCTTGCCCACGATGACCAAGGGCACTTCGGTGCTGAAACGGGTGGTCTGGTTGGCGCCCGCCCGCCACAGGGGGGACCCGCCGTTGACCTTCTTCCCATACTCCGACCCGCTGCCGAACACGTCCTGCCGTCCCCGCAGGATCGGCCGACCGGAATCCACGGTGATCCACTTGCCGTCGCGGTACCGGGGCTCGGCCCCGGGCTTCTCGGCGATCCACTGCCCGGCAGGACGTGTTCGGCAGCGGGTCGGAGTA
>JANXPB010000025.1 GCA_025357545.1 Holophagaceae bacterium | reverse complement strand
GGCCGACGGGACTCGAACCCGCGACGTCTGGAATCACAATCCAGTGCTCTAACCAACTGAACTACGGCCGCCATCGACCTACCAGACTAGCTCGACATGGGGGAAAATGCCAGGATGGGTGTGGGTGGGATTGCATCCACGAAACTTTCCGTAGCTTGTGCTCACCCAGGGTGGAGCGCCCTTCGGCGGGCTTTAGATCAGGGAGTCTTCAAATGAATCGGCAAGCCAAACAAATCCTTCTGCTTTCGGCCTTCGCGGCCACCTGCATGGGGGTGGGCATGGGCCTCAGCCATGGCTGGGTCGCGCGAGCCCAGGAGGAAAGACCCGTGACCGTGAATCCCGGGGGCCTGGACCGCCTTCCTCCCATCGCAGAAGTAGCCGACAAGCTGAATCCGACGGTGGTGGCCATCACCAGCACCAGCTTTGTGAAGGCTCCCCGCCAGAATGACCCCTTCGGCGGTGGAGATGATTTCTTCAACTTCTTTTTCGGGCCAGGGCAGGGCGGCCCGGGCCAGCCGCGGCATGGGCAGCGGGGCCAGCAGGACGACGAGCGCCGGGCCGAGAGCGGCGGCAGCGGCGTGCTGATCTCCGCTGATGGGGAGATCCTCACCAACAACCATGTCATCGAGGGCTACCGGGGTGCGTCGGACAACACGCTAGAGGTCAAAACATCGAATGGCAGGACCTACAAAGCCAAAGTGCTCGGTCGCGACAAGGAATTGGACATCGCCCTGGTGAAGATCGAGGCCAGCCACCTGCCCTTCGCCAAGCTCGGCGATTCCGATGCCATGCGCATCGGCGAGTGGGTGGTGGCCATTGGCAACCCCCTGGGCCTGGACCATACCGTCACCGCAGGCATCATCAGCGCCAAAGGACGCACGGTCACCACCGGCATCAGTTCCTTCCTCCAGACCGACGCGGCCATCAACCGCGGCAATTCCGGCGGGCCCCTGCTGAATCTTCGGGGCGAGGTCATCGGCATCAACACCATGATCCGGGCGGACGGCCAGAACATCGGCTTCGCGGTGCCCTCCACCATGATCCAACGGGCCATCAAGGACCTGCGAGTGGGAAGGGCCGTTAGCCGCGGCTATCTGGGGTTGCTGCCCGGGGAACTGGATCCGGGCTTCCAGGAGGCCCTTGGCGCCAAGCAGGGCGTGGTGGTCAGCGATGTCACCCGTGGGCAGGCCGCCGACAAGAGCGGCGTGCAGCGCCTGGACGTCATCACCGCCGTGGATGGCAAGGCCGTAGCGATCCCGACCGACCTGGTGGAAGCCATCGCCGGCCATCGGGCGGGGGATGTGGTGAAGCTCTCCGTCATTCGAGATAAGAAGGCGAAGGAAATCTCCGTGACGCTGGGGGACCGCAAGGAAATCCCTTCGGGAGATGGCGAAGAGGAAGGCAGCGCAATACCCAGCCCGGAGGATCCCAAGGACAGCAAGGGCTTCAATGTGGAAAAGGCCTATGGATTCAAAGTGGAGAACCTGACCGCAGGAAACCGCCAAGCTTTTGGAGTTTCCGAGGACCGGAAAGGCGTCGTGGTGACCTTCGTAGCGACCCGCTCTGATGCGGCCGAGAAGGGCCTGGCGCCGGGCCTCATCATCACCGCCATTGGCACCAAGAGCATCGCCAACCTCCAGGAATTCAGCGCAGAGACCGCCCGCCTGGGCGGCAAGCCCATGCTGCTGCTGATCCAGGGTCCCCATGGAGCCGGACAACGCACTTTGGCGATTCTGCCTCGCTGATTTCTTTTTGGTCTATTCGCCCCCAACCACCCATCGCGTCGGCCTGCGGCCGACATTAAGAGCCCTTGGCGAAGCGCCCTGCACTTCGGGCGGTTCGGTTAGGGTTCTTTATTCCCTTTAGGGTGAAAGGGGCCGTAACCCCTTCGCTCTGCTGCAGAGAAGCACCCATCGCGTCGGCCTGCGGCCGACATGAGGGGCCGTAACGGAACAGCCAGCAAAGCGCTGGCTGTTCC
>JANXPB010000024.1 GCA_025357545.1 Holophagaceae bacterium | reverse complement strand
CCACGCCGATGAGGGTTCCCACAAAGAGCGGCGTGTGGGTCGGCAGGGTGCCTGAGCTTGGGGGCGTTTGCTTCTTGGCGGCCAAGGAACCCGCGATGGCCAGCACCGGTATCAGCACGCCGAAGCGGCCCACCAGCATGGGGTAACCCCAACATTCGTGTCACCAGGGGCAATTGAGCGTGGCCACTATTCCCTGGCAGACGCGGGGAGCCAGCGATAGAGGGTCGGCACAGACACGCCGAGATTTTGCGCGACCTCACCGGGCGACATGCCACCGGCCAGGAGCTGTCGCGCGGATTCCACCTTGCTCTCCGTCATGCGACGCTTGCGGCCACCGATGCGCCCTTTGCGCCGTGCGGCCTCAAGTCCGGCGCGGGTCCGCTCCACGATTAGTTCCCGCTCCATCTGGGCAAGGCTCGCCATGACGTGAAAGAAGAACCGGCCCGCCGGGGTCGAGGTGTCGATCTGGTCCGTCAGGCTCTGAAAGTGGATCTTCCGGGCTTCGAGGTCGGTCACCAGATCCACGAGGCCCTTCACACCACGCCCCAGGCGGTCGAGCTTCCAAACGACGAGGGTGTCTCCGGCTCGAAGGTGGGACAGCGCCTCCTTGAGACCAGGTCGGTCCGTACGGTTGCCGCTGGCCTTGTCGGTGAAAAGGCGCTCACACCTGACCTTCTCCAATGCGTCGGTCTGGAGGGCGAGGTGCTGGTCCTCGGTGGAAACCCGGGCGTAGCCGATCCGCATGACTCTCCTTCCTTTCTCGAAAACCGTATCAAGCGTGAGGAATCGAGAGGGATGAATCAAGAAAGGTTTTCGAGAACCCAAAGAGGCCGGATCAGGGGAAGGGAGATTTCTCCCAAACCCGGCTCTCGAATACCACCGTTTGCGAGACCACTGATAGCGAGGAGTGCGGTTGATCACTTGCCGGAAAGGGATGCATCGAGACACTTCATAAGGCCCGATCCGGCAGTATCCCTCTCCAGCGACCAGTTAGGCGCGTTGCGGCGCGGCGGTTTCAGCAACAGGCTCTCATCTCAGTCCTTCGGATCTTGCAAAAGACTGTTCAACCACTACACTGAGTCGTGAATAGTTGAGCCATGACCCAGATCCCCGCCCTCCCGCCTATCTGCCCCCCCAAGGCGCCGCTCGCTGAGCGGCCGCTATTGAGTGACCCCAAGGCCAAGGAGCTGGCCCGGCTCTTCGATGTGCTGGCTTCAGACACGCGCCTCCGCCTGCTGCACGCACTGCTCCGCGAGGGCGATCCCTGCATGAGTGATTTGGCGGCCGCCGTCGGGATGAAGCCCCAGGCGGTCTCCAACCAACTCCGACGGCTGGTGGACATGGGGGTCCTGGACACCCGGCGCCACGGCAACCACGTGCACTACCGCATCGTGGACACCTGCGTTGCGAAGCTCCTGTATCACGGTCTCTGCCTCAATGAGGAAGCCCAGGCCCACACCCATGTGAGCGCGGGATGAGGCGCTGGGTCGCAGCCCTCTTCCTGACGCTCACAGTCTTCTACCTGGGGGCCTCGGGGATCGACCGCTGCGCGGATCGCGTGGTCGATGACTGCGCCCCAGCCTGCCACATCCTCTGTGCTGACGGCTGTGCCGTGGCACCTCTGCCAGTGGCCCCTACTCCACTACCCCCGGATCCCCTGCCACGCGCGCCCTACGAACATGGGCAAGCGCCCGCCCTCGTAACCTTCGACATCGAACCAGAGAAGGATCCCCCGAAGGGCTGAGCCGTCGCCTGTACGCGCTCCGCGCAGGGCCGAGCCCTGCCTCGCCTTCCATGACAATTCTCGAGGTTCGAATGAAACCCATCCTCCTGGGGGCCATGCCCTGCGTCCTTGTAGCGCAGGCGCCACCGTCCCTTTCCTACGACGACATCCTCCAGCGGGCGCGGACCAGCCCCGAGCAACTCCGGACGGCTGCCCTGCTGGCGAGCCGCGAACGACAGCTTCGCGCTTCCAGCGGTTTCCTCCGAGAAGGGCCTTCCTTGGGGCTCTCTGCAGGACTGCGAACCTCGCCCCTGTCCCCCAGCTCGACGGACCAGATGGTGGAGGTGGACCTGCCGCTCTTCCTGTCGCCAGGCACTCAACGGCGATTGGAGGAGGCGCTCGGCAAAGCTGATCCCGCCCTTCGGGAATCCGCCCGCATCAAGGCGCGCTTCCGCCTTCGCCAGGCCTACTTGGACGCCTGGCTGGCGGAGCGGCTGCTGGGTCTGCGCGAGTCTGACCTCGGCACCGTGCAGGCATGGCTCAAGGCCGCGAAGGTCCGCCTTGAGGCCGGGGCCGATCCCGCGTTCCAGGTCAGCCTGGTGGAGGGTGAGGCCCTCAAGACCCAGCTCGACCTCGACGAGGCCCGCAG
Organism: Holophagaceae bacterium; assembly: GCA_025357545.1. Taxonomy (GTDB): domain Bacteria; phylum Acidobacteriota; class Holophagae; order Holophagales; family Holophagaceae; genus JANXPB01. The sequence continues at coordinate 1,716 of JANXPB010000024.1, read as the reverse complement.
GGCTCGCCTGGAGACCTGGGCCCAATTGCGCGGCCTTGCCGCGATGCCTGAAGCTCCGGTGTCGCTGGCGGAGCCTGGTGATGCTGTCCGTCTTCCGGCTGAGGATCTGCCAGGCCGCTTCCAGCAAAGCTCCCTCCGACGCGCCATCCAGGCACGTCTCGACCTGGAAGAACAGAGCCTTCGCCAGCAGCAGGCCCTTGCCACCAGCCGGTGGAGCCTGCGCGGAAGCACCAGCCGCGAAGGCGAGGAGCGCATCACGAAGCTCGGCTTCGCCTACCAGTTCCCCAGACGCGGGGAGACTGAGGCGATCCGCCGTGAAACCGAAGCGAACCTCTCGACGCTGAAGCAGGAACTGGATGTGGCCCGGGTGGAACTGGACGCCCGCTTCCAGGCCGCCCTGATCCGGCTGGAGAGCCAGGTCGCGCCCACCCCCTTCTCCGCCTTCGAGACTGCGCTGCGGGCCGTGGGGATGCGGCTCAGTGAGGGGAAGGAACGCCCTTCCGAAGCCCTGCCCATCCGCCGTCAGCTCCTGGAGGCCCAGGTTGCTTCCCTGCGCCGCCTCCACGCCGCCCACCTCCTCACCGCCGAACTACAGGCCCTCACCGACGGGAATGCCCCATGAAGACACTGTTTCAAGTCACGGCCCTGAACCTGGCCCTTCTGGGCTTCCTCGCCTGCGAGCGAAAGAAGGAAGCCGCGCCGCCCCACGGCGGGCCCAGGGAAGTCCCCTCCTCCCAACACCCCGGCGAAAAGCCCGCCGAAGAAGACCATAACCACCTGCCCCTGAAAGAAGTCCGGGGCCTCCAGTTCCTGGTCGTGCCCGAACCCAAGGCCGAGGGCGCCTGGTACCCCGCGGAGGCCATCGGGGATGAATCCGCCCAGGCCCTGCTTTCGGCCCCGGTTAAGGGCATCGTCTCAGCCCTCTCCGTGCCTCCAGGTCGGCACGTGGGCGCAGGCGCCGCCCTGCTCACACTCCAGAGCCCGGAGCTGGCGCGGCTGAAGGCCGACTGGCTCGGATCGAAAGCCAAGTTGCAGCGGGCCGAGGCCGAACTGGCCCGTGAGCAGCGCCTCTTCGAAGCCCAGGCGGGTTCACGACGGGAGCTGGAGTCGGCCCGCAGCGAGGCCGTGACGGCCCAGGCCGACGAGGAAGCCTCCCGCCTGGCCCTGGAAGCCCGGGGCCTACGCCCCGAATCCGCCGGGGCGGCCTTCACCGTGAAGGCGCCCAGCGCGGGGTCGGTGGTGGCCTACAAGGTCCAGCTCGGCCAGGGCGTCGAGACGGGCCAGGAACTCGGCGCCTTCCAGTCCGGCGCGGCCTCCCTGGCGCGCCTGGAGTTGCCCCTGCCCGCGCCCCAGGACTGGGCGCGGGGGGCCCTCACCGAGGCCCGGCGGGCGGACGGCCAGCGTTGGAAGGCCCGGCTGGAGGGGACACCGTCCACCCTTTCGGGGGATACGCGGCGCCTGAGCTACCGCCTTCGCTTGTCGGGCGGGCCCTTGCCCATCCCGGGAACGCCCCTGGAAGTGCATGTGCCCCTCACCAAGGCCATCGTGCTCCCCCAGAGCGCGCTGCAGCAGGTGGAAGGCACCTGGGGCGTCTTTATGAAGGAAGGCGAGGAGGCTGTATTCCGCCCCGTGCGCCGCGGCGCCGAACTGGGGAGCGACGTGATGGTGCTGGACGGCGTAAAGCCGGGTGAGACCGTGGTGAGCGAAGGCGCCTAC
>JANXPB010000023.1 GCA_025357545.1 Holophagaceae bacterium | reverse complement strand
CCTTCGCGTGGATAGGCCGTTATCGGCGCTTCAGCAAGGACTACGAACAACTCTGTGAGTCAGTGGAATCCTTGATCTACCTTGCGATGACTCGCCTGATGCTGGCGAGGCTGGCTGCATGATTATTTTAAAACACCCTCTCAGCCGTGCTTAGGCGCCGCCCTCGTTGCCGTTTTCCGCTTCCTGGAAAGGCAGCGCGGGCTCTCTCGAGGCGTCGCATCCGGGGCGCAGGCAAGTGGCGATGGGGGCCCAGTTCCCCGGCTAGGACCGCCCTGATGTCCCCGCCACGAAGGCATCCAGCTGGGCGAAGGCCGCTTGGATGGCCTGGAAGGCAGGATCCAGGGCAGTCCCCCGGCTCTGGGCTTGGGTTTCCAGGGCCGCGGCGGCCTCGGCCAGGGGCCGGGCGCCGACCATCCCGCTGGCGCCTTTGATCCGGTGGGCTTGCCGGGCGACCGCCCCCCGATTTCCCAGGGCCATCTCGGCGCGAAGGACCTTGAGATCCGATGCGGTGGAGTCCCGGAATTCCTGTAGGATTTGGACCGCTTCACTTCGGTCCCCGTTGGCGAAGCTGACTACGAGCTCCAGATCCAAAGGCGGCGGTTCCGGGGCGTGGGGGGCTCCCGGCTTCCCTGGCCGCGGGGTGCCTAGTCGGGTGGCTTCCGGCAACCACTGGCGCAGCTTCGCCGCAAGGTCGGGAATGTCTACGGGCTTGATGATGCAATCATCCATGCCCGCCTCCTGGCAGCGGGTCAGCTCGCCCTGGAGCGCGTTGGCGGTGAGGGCGAGGATGGGCGTCCTGGGCAGGCCCTGTGATGCCTCGGCGCTCCGGATCTCGGCGGCCAGTTCGTAGCCGTCCTTCCGGGGCATGTGGATGTCCGTGAGCACGAGGCCATAGCGATGCTGCCTCCAGGCTTCCAGGGCCAGGAGCCCGTCCTCCGCCGCATCGGCCTGGTAGCCCGCCAGATGGAGCTGCCGCATCAGGACCATCCGGTTGGTGGGGTGATCCTCCACCAGCAGGACGAGACATCCGGCGGCCAGGGCAACCTCCCGCGAGGGCGGGTCCACGGGCTCGAAGTGCGGGGTGGCGGGCGCGATGAGGGCGGCCGGATCCGCTACGGGGAACGGGGCCACAAAGAACATGGTGGTGCCCCGGCCCTCCTCGCTCTCCATGGCGATGCTGCCGCCCATCATCTGGGCCAGTCGCAGGCAAATGGAGAGACCCAGGCCCGTGCCGCCAAAGCGCCGGGTGGTGTTGGATTCCGCCTGCACGAAGGGCTGGAAGAGCCGCTTCTGGTTTTCCGGCGAGACGCCGATGCCCGTGTCCCGAACCCGGAAGGCGAGGGTCTGGACCTCCTCGGTGGCGCTCACGAGCTCCGCTCTGATGGCCACGCTCCCTTCATGGGTGAATTTGAGGGCGTTGCTCAGGAAGTTGGTGATGATTTCGCGGAACCGCACCGGGTCCGCCAGGTGGACGCCCGCGATCCTGGAATCCACCTCGCAGGACATGCGGAGGCCCTTCCCGGATGCCGCGGCGGAGAAGGCGGCGAATTCATCCTCCAGGATGCCGCGCAGTGAGACCGCCTGCGGCTCGAGCGCCAGTCGCCCCGCCTCGATTTTGGAGAAGTCCAGGACGTCGCCGATGATCCTCAGCAGGGAACGGGCGGAGGACTGGACGACTCCCAGGGCTCGCTGCTGGTCTTCGTCCAGCTGGGTGTGAGAAAGGATCTCCACCATGCCGAGCATGCCGATCATGGGGGTGCGGATCTCGTGGGTCATGGTGGCCAGGAAATCCGACTTGGCCTGGTTGGCGGCCATCGCCTCCTCGGCCCGCATGAGCAGCGACAGGTCGGAGATGGCGCCCACCACCTGCGTGGCCCTTCCGGCGCCATCCCGGACCACGTAGCTTCGGTCCACGACCTGGACATAGCTGCCGTCCTTCCGAAGGAAACGGTAATTGTCGGACCAGGAAGTGAGGCCCTGGCTGATGACCTCCTCGATGCCATTCACGACCCGGTCCCGGTCCTCTGGATGCATCTTCATCCGGCGCCAATCAAGCGTGGGGACGACTTCTTCCGGGGTGTAGCCGAACAGGGCCTCAACCGCATCGCTCCATTCCAGGGCCTCTGTGGCGATGTCCCGGACGTAGACCAGGTCGTTGGTGGCCCGCTGCACGAGCCTGAACAGATCGTTCTGGTACCGCAGCTCCTGCTCGGCCCGCTTGCGGTCAATGGCCGCGGCGGCCTGGCCGGACACGAATTCCAGCAAGGCTTGGTCCTTGCCCGTGAACCGCACTTCGCCACCGTAGGACTGCACCACCAGGGCGCCAATGACTCGGGTTCCGGACTTCAGGGGCACTCCGAGCCATTCCAGGGCCTCTGTCCCAACCACTGGCAATCCTTCGAGGGGTTTCCGCTCCTGGGCCGTCCGGGTCAGCAGCACCGATTGGCCCGTCCGGATCACCTGCCCCGAAAGGGTGCCGTCGTCGAGCTTCCTGCCAACGGGCGCAGGGTCGCGCTCATCCACGAAATACGGGAACTCCAGATCGCCGGTCTGCTCATCGTGGAGGGCCACGAAGAAATTCCGGGCGGGCAATAGGCCGCCGAGGATCTCGTGGATGCGGCGGAACAGCTCTGGCAGTGTCGCCACGGAATGGGCGGCCTCGGAGATGAGGTGCAGCGCGGTCTGGGTCTGCTCCTCGCGCTTGCGCTCGGTGATGTCCTGGCAGGTGCCAACGGCGCGCAGGGGTTGTCCGCCTTCGTCCAGGTGCACGCGCCAGCGCTCTTCCACGACCTTGGTCCCCCCTTCCGCAAGGAGGACCCGGTGTTCCACCGAGCAGGGGCCGCCCTTGCCGACGGAATTGAGAAGCGCCTGGTGGACGGCTTCCCGGTCCTCGGGGTGGACCCGCTCCAAAAAGGCAGCGTGGGTGGGTTTGAAGGTCCAAGGATCGGTGCCAAAGATCCGGTGGATCTCCCCTGTCCAGATGACTTCGAAGGTGGTCAGATCCGTCTCCCAGCTCCCGACCCGGGCCACGGCCTGGGCCGTGGTGAGCCGCTCCGCCAG
>JANXPB010000005.1 GCA_025357545.1 Holophagaceae bacterium | reverse complement strand
GCGGACTTTGGTGCTCGTGACAGGACCCCTCGCGGCATTTGAAAAGCTGCCCCACCCCACCTGGTTCCAGAAGCAGCGGCTGGAGCTGCGCCGAGGCACCGAAGTGCCCCGGGAGCTGCTGCTGGAAACCCTGGTGGCCTTGGGCTACCGCCGCGCGGAGCTGGCCTCGAGTCCCGGTGAATTCAGCGCCCGGGGGCTGGTCATCGACCTGTGGCCGGACCACCTCGACCAGCCCTTGAGACTGGAGACCTTCGGCGATGAGTTGGAAAAGCTCGCGCCCTTCGATCCCGATACCCAGCGCCGTACTGGTGAGGAGCTGGAGACCCTGATGATCTACCCGCGCTTCGAAGCGGCCCGGGGCGATGGCGCCCCGCTGCTGAAGGCCGTGCAGTCCCGGGCGGACCGCACCCCTGAACCCGAAGAGGACCTGGCCTTCCGCCGGGCCCGCCTGGCGAGCCATGGCCATTTCCCCGGCGAAGAACTGTTCTATCCGCTGTTGGACCAGCCTTCGGGCCAACTCGCCCACTGGGTGCCCCCTTGCCTGAGGGTGAAGCTCGACCCTGAGTGGAGTGGGGCCTTGCGGGTCCGGGAAGAGGAACGGGTGGGGCAGGGCTTGGACACCCTACGGCAGGGCGGCGTGGTGTGTCCGGATTTCGAGGATCGCTACCTGCCCGGCGATCCCAGCCGGCCCACGGTGCTGCTCACCGAGTGGCAGTCCGAGGCCACGGTGCCCTTCACGGCCCAAAAGGCGCGGGAATTCCAGGGCCGCCTTTCGGAGCTGGCGACTTACTTGAAAGAGCTGTCCCTGACGGAACACCGCATCTATTTGGCGGGCTCCACTCCGGGCATGCGGGATCGCCTGGGCGAGATCCTGTCGGACTATGAACTGCCGCTGGGGACTGGCAGCGAGAGCGGCTGCCGGACCCTGCACCTGCCCTTGAGCTCGGGCGCCTATGTCCGGGATGCCCACCTGCTGGTCCTCACCGAGCTGGAAATCTTCGGCCGCAAGGCCCTGGTGGCGCCGCCGAAACGCAGCGCCTCCAGCGCCTTCATGTCGGATCTGCGGGACCTGAAGCCCGGCGACCGCGTGGTGCACCTGGACCACGGCATCGGTGAATTCGTGGGCTTCCAGGAGCTCAACGTGGGGGGAGAGACCTACGAAGTGGTGCAGTTGCGCTATTCCGATGGTGGTCAGCTCCAGGTGAGCCTCGAGCGCGCGGACCTCATCCAGCGCTTTGTCTCACCCGATGGGTCCCTGCCGCCCCTGGACAAGCTCGGCGGCGCTTCCTGGGCGAAGGTGAAACGCCGCGCCAAGAAGGCCATCCGAGACATGGCCGAGGAATTGTTGAAGCTCTACGCCCAGCGGAAACTGGAAAAGGGCCACGCCTATCCGCCCGATGGGCCCGAGATGGCGGAATTCGAAGCCAGCTTTCCCTATGAGCCCACCAAGGACCAGATCGAGGCCGGGGAAGCCATCAAGGCCGACCTTGAAAGCAACAAGCCCATGGACCGCCTCGTGGTGGGCGACGTGGGTTTCGGCAAGACCGAAGTGGCCATGCGCGCCGCCGCCAAGGTGGCCCTGGACGGCAAGCAGGTGGCGGTGCTCTGCCCCACGACGATCCTCTGCTTCCAGCATTTTCGGACCTTCAAGGAGCGCTTCGCGGGCTTTCCGGTGCGCATCGAAATGCTCAACCGCTTCGTGGACAAGGCCGAGGCCAAGCGCATCCAGCAGGACGTGGCGGACGGCAAGGTGGAGATACTCATCGGCACCCACCAACTGCTGGGCGCCCGCAACAGTTTCGCGGACCTGGGGCTCGTTGTGATCGATGAGGAGCAGCGCTTCGGCGTTTCCCACAAGGAAAAGCTCAAGCGGCTCCGCGCCAACGTGGATGTGCTGGCCATGAGCGCCACGCCCATTCCACGCACGCTGCACATGAGCCTCACGGGCTTGCGGGAAATCTCGCTCATCGAAACGCCGCCGAAGAACCGGCTGGCCATCGAGACGGTAGTGGCGCCCTGGAGCGACGAACTCATCGCCACGGCCATCCAGTTCGAGCTGCGGCGCGGCGGCCAGGTCTACGTGGTGCACAACCGGGTGGACAGCATCGTCAGTGTGGCGGCGCGCATCCGGGAGCTGGTGCCCGACGCCCGGGTGGGCGTGGGCCATGCGCAGTTGACGGACGATGGGCTGGAGCAGGTGATGCTGGCCTTCATGGAGGGCCGCATCGATGTGCTGGTGGCCACCACCATTGTGGAGAACGGCCTCGACGTGCCCAATGCCAACACGCTCATCGTGCACCGCGCGGACACCTTCGGCCTTTCGCAGCTCTACCAGCTGCGGGGCCGGGTGGGCCGCAGCGATGTGCCGGCCTATGCCTACCTGCTCATCCCCGGGAAGGGGGAGATCACCGAGGATGCCCGCAAGCGGCTGCAGGCGCTGGAGGATTTCTCGGAGCTGGGCAGCGGGTTCCGGGTGGCGGCCCTGGACCTGGAGCTGCGGGGCGCGGGCAATCTGCTGGGCGGCGAACAATCGGGGCAGATCCACGATATCGGCTTCGAACTCTACCTCAAGCTGCTGGAGGAAACCCTGCAGGAGTTGCAGGGGCAGCCCAGCGGCACCTTCGAGGTGCGCATCGACCTGGGCGGCGTCTCCCAGCTGGGGCGGCGCTGGATCGATGCCGCCAGCGAACGGCTGGTGGCCTACAAACGCGCGTCCAGGCTCAAGAACGAGCGCGACCTGGAGCTCTACCGCCTGGATCTCGAGGACCGCTTCGGCCAGATCCCCCAGGACGACGAGGAGAGCGCCCGCTTTTTCGAGTTGCTGAAGGTGAAAGTGCGGGCCCAGGGCCTGGCGGTGGGCGAGGTGAGCCTCGCGGGCAACCGGCTGAAATTGCGCCTCAGCCCCCTGACCCCGGTGGATCCAGCGAAGCTCATGGCCTGGGTGCGGGCGACCAAAGATGCCCAATTCAATCCTGATGGCACGGTTCTGCTGCCCCTGGTTCCCGGCCAGTTGGGGCCCATCCGGCAGGCCCAGGAAGCGCTGGCAGCCTGGGCAAGCCTCTAGGACAATCGCCGCCCTTCCTGCGATCCTGGAGTCAGGCCTTCAGGTTTCCGGAGCAGTGCATGGTGCGGACGTATCGCGTAATCGGATTGCTGGCCGTGGCCTTCCTGGAATTCTACTTCTCCGGGTGTGGCGGGGGCGGCACCAATACGCCACCCCCGGTGCTGCCGCCCCCGGCCATCACCAGCTTCACGACCGATCAGCCCGCCATTTCGGCGGGCACCAACACAACGCTCACAGCAGTGTTCAGCAACGGCACCGCCACCGTGGACCACGGCATCGGCCCGGTCGTCAGCGGCAGACCAGTCAACGTCGGCCCCACGGCCACCCTCACCTACACGCTCCAGGTCCTCAATTCCGCCGGCCTCTCGGCGGTGGCCACAATCACCCTGACCGTCGTGCCCCAGGCCACCATCAGCAGCTTCACCGCTGCTCCGGCCACCATCACCGTGGGGTCCTCGAGCACCTTGGCCTGGA
>JANXPB010000191.1 GCA_025357545.1 Holophagaceae bacterium | reverse complement strand
AACCAATTCTTCGAAGAGGTGGCCAAGTTCCGGGCCGCCCGCCGCCTTTGGGCCCGGATCATGAAGGAACGTTTCAAGACGAACGATGCAAAAAGTCAGATGTTGCGTTTCCACACACAAACGGCGGGCAGCACCCTCACGGCCCAGCAGCCCGATAACAACATCGTGCGCACGACGGTGCAGGCCATGGCCGCGGTCTGCGGCGGCACCCAGTCCTTGCATACGAATTCCCGCGACGAGGCCCTATCGCTGCCCACGGAAACCTCCGCCCGCATCGCTCTGCGGACTCAGCAGATCCTGGCCTTCGAATCCCGCATCGCCGACGTGGTGGACCCTTTCGCCGGGAGCTACTACGTGGAGAGCCTCACCAACGAGCTGGAAGCAAGGGCCGAGGCCCTGCTCACCAGGGTGGATGACCTGGGTGGCATGGTGCAGGCCATTGAGAAAGGCTTCCCCCAGCGAGAGATCCAGAATGCAGCCTACCGCCACCAGATGGATGTGCAGAAGGGGGATCAGATCGTCGTGGGCGTCAATCGCTTCGCGCTGGAGCAGGAGGCCAAACCCGAGCTGTTGCGGGTGGACGAGGCCCTGGGCGCCGTGCGCCGCCACCAACTCGCCGAGCTGCGGGCGGGGCGCGACAATGGCGCCGTGCGCTCGAGCCTGGAAGCGTTGCGGGCCACCGCCAAAGGCAGCGGCAACCTGATGCCGGACATCCTCGCTGGCGTGAAGGCCCTGGCCACCATCGGCGAAATCTGCGACGCCCTGCGTGATGTCTTCGGCGAGTACCAGGAGCGGCTGGTGCTTTAGCAGGCTGCGGGCTGTAGGCTATAGGCTCTAGGTTGCGGCCTTTGGCCGCCCTCCCTATTTCAGCCCACAGCCCACAGCCCAAAAATGTCCCCCGACGTCCGCCGCACCATCGACCGCCAACTGCTGTTCTATGCGCTCCTGCTCATGGCGGTGGGCATGGTGTGGATCTATTCCGCCTCGGCGCTGAAGGGCGACCTGGGCCACGCTGCTGCCACGGCCTATCTGGTGCGGCAGTTCGTGGCGGGAATCATCGGGGTGGCGCTGATGCTCGCCTTGACCCAGGTGGAGCTGTCCCGCCTGAGGGATAACCCCCGCATCCTCCAGGTGCTCTACGTCGCCACTATCCTCCTGCTGTTGGGGGTCTTCTTCTTCCCGAAGATCAACAACGCCCACCGCTGGATCCGGTTCGCTGGACAAAGCATCCAGCCTTCGGAATTCTTCAAGCCGCTCTCGGTGCTGCTGGTGTCGTGGTGGATGGTGCGCCACGCGGATGCCTGGGAGGAGCGCCAGAACTCCATACCCAAACTCCTCATCCTCTTCGGCATCCTCCTGGTGCCCCTGGCGCTGATCCTGAAGGAACCGGATTTCGGTACCACGTTCCTGATCCTGTTCGTCAGCATGTTGCTCATCTTTCTGGGCGGCGCCCCCAGGTGGATCTTCGCGGTGGTGACCCCCGCGCTGCTGCTGGTGGGCGCGGCCTTCGTGTGGTTCGAACCCTACCGCCGGGCGCGGGTGCTGAGCTTTCTCAACCCCGAAGCGGATCCCCTGGGCAAGGGCCACCAGGCTCTCCAGAGCCTCATCGCCGTAGGCAACGGCGGCTTCACGGGGGTGGGGCTGGGGGCCTCCATGCAGAAACTCCACTACCTGCCCGAAGCCCACACGGACTTCATCTATGCCGTCATCGGCGAAGAAACCGGACTCATCGGCACGGTGATCGTGCTGGGGCTCTTCGTGGGAATCCTTTGGCGGGGCTATCGCATCGCGCGGACGGTGCGGGACAGCTATCTGAAGCTCTGCACCATGGGGCTGACTTTGCTATTGGTGGTGCAGGCCCTCATGAATATGAGCGTGGTACTCAGCATCGCCCCCAACAAGGGCATCCCGCTGCCCTTCATCAGCTACGGCGGCACCAGCCTCATCATCAGCCTCGTTTGCCTCGGATTGCTCTTAAGCATTTCGAAGGAGGCTGGAGCCTGAAAAGCCACCACGCGGAGGGAAGCGGAGACGCCGAGGGAAGCGGAGAAAAAGAAATCGTGCGAAACCCTGACTTGGTTCTCCACCGCGAACCTCCGTGTGATCGCTTTTTCGTCACCCCCGGTTCTGGTGGATGGGCCAGTTGCCGAAGGCGAGGATGCAAAGGCTGATGAGGGGCCCCAGGCCGGGGAGTAGCGGGATGAGGGACATGGCTCCGCTGCAGCCAGCCTTGGTGAAGATGCGCCAGAGGCAGATGATGAAAAAGGCCGTGACCGCCACCACGACCACGATGTAGACACAGGCTGCTCCGGCTATTAGGGTCCGTTACAAAATAACCAGTGCAGTTCTGGTTGGTTTGTAACGGCCCCTTATGCCGGTCCACTATCGAAATGACCAAGTTGTTTTTTCGCAACGGCTCAGGCCGGCGGCGGCCGCAGCGTCTTCGGGGCGGGCCAAGGCCAAGATGGAGCGGGCAGCAATCATGGGACCCAGAGCGGTGGGATCGGGTGGCCAAACCATAGGCTTCCACCGGCCCCCTGTCGAGATCAACCCAGTTGCATCGGTGCCTCGTCGTCTTCCTCTACCAGAGTCAGATTGGGCCCTGCGCTCAGGAGCACGGCGTCCTCGTAGATGTTCCGCAGCTTAAGTTCGAAGCGTTCGGCCTGGGCCAGGCGCGAGTCCTCGGCCAGGAGCACCTCGAGCCGTGTCAGACCCGTGATGGCGGCCGGTTCTAGGCCCAGGATGCCCGCCAGCAGTTTCAAGGGATTGAGGGCGTCCTTGGCGGAAATGCGGGTGGTCAGCAGCAGCGCATCGCCCTCCCAGGTAAGGGTCTGCGCCAGCGGCCGCACGTCGACGCGCTTCACCACTTTCTGGCCTCCGGCCTTGCCGGCCTTGTCGATGAAATACGTGGCAGAGCTTTCGAACTCTGTAAGTTTTTGATGGGCCATCCCGCTCCACTCGGCGGGGCAGGGCCAGCGCCACCGCGCCGACCGCGAAAGTTCCAGCACCGGCGTGGCGAAGGCGGGCAGGGCGGCGCAGCCCAGAAACACCAGACCTGGCGGTGCTGCGGCATTGAGCGTGGCCACCAGGGCTTCTTCCGGCTGCGCCGGCATCGGACTGAGTTCCGCGTCGGCCCATTCTGAATGCCCGCTGAGACCCAGCGGGAGCGGATGCCCGAGGAGCACCAGGGGCCGCGGCGTGCGTTCCAGGCTGAGGGCCGGATGCAGGCCGGCGGCTCTCAAGGTCTGGGTCAGCAGGGACAGGAATTGGGAGGGATTCAAATGGGCCTGGGCCTCGCCCCGGGCGTAGCGCAAACGCAGGATGCCGCGCTCGGCATCCAGCCGGCTGCCCGCCGCACGGCGGTCCCGGGCCTTCTCGGCGGCCACGCCCAGACGGATCTTCAGCTGCTTCAGTTTCGGGGGATGGGCGCCCTTGGGCATGCGGCGCGCGCGCAGGCGCCCTTGGGCCTCCTCGGCAGTGCCTTCCTTCTCCAATTCCGGCAACAGCGCCAGGGCCGCGTCCCAGTCAGGCTCAGAGGTGGAAATCGCCCGTTCGAATCGCAGGAGGGCAGGGGAGGTAGGATCGCTCACGGCTCCAGGATAGCCGGGCCATCCTCACTGGCGGCGCTGCTGCTGCCCTGAAAGAGGCCCTTTCTAGGCACTCCGCCCCGGCCATGGTTCACTAGAGGATTAACTCCGAAGCGCTTGGGTGCGTTTCGCTGACGCACGAGGGCGGCCAATGAGTGGACTTGTGAGCGACAAAAAGAAGTACCCCGTCTACCTGCCGAAGACGGAGTTCCCCATGAAGGCGGACCTGCCGCAGCGGGAACCCAAGCGGTTGGAGCAGTGGCAGGCCGACGCGCTGTACCAGCGCGTGGAGGCCAAGCGTCGGGCGGACAACGCCGCAGGCAAGGGCAAGGGCCGGGCGGTGCTGCACGACGGCCCCCCCTACGCCAATGGGGCCATCCACATCGGCCACGCGCTCAACAAGATCCTGAAGGACGTAGTGGTCAAGACCCGCTGGATGGAGGGCTATGAATCGCCCTACGTGCCGGGCTGGGACTGCCACGGCCTGCCCATCGAACACGCCGTGGAAAAGGACCTGGGCCCCAAGCGCCGGGAACTGAGCCGCGCCCAGTTCCTGGAGAAATGCCGCGCCTTTGCGACGAAGTGGATCGACACCCAACGCACAGCTTTCCAGCGCCTGGGCGTGCTGGGCGCCTGGGAAGAACCCTACCTGACCATGGCGCCCCGCTATGAAGCTGCGGTGGTGCGACAGCTGGGCCAGCTCTTCGAGCATGAAGCCATCACCCGGAAACTGAAGGTCGTGCACTGGAGCTACGGGGCCCGCACGGCGTTGGCGGAAGCGGAGGTCGAGTACGCGGATCGAACCAGCCCGGCGATCTACGTGCGATTTGAGGTTCTTCGGGATCGTGCCCAGGCGTTTCTGCTGAATTCTGGAATCCCGACGTCGGGTCCCTTCAGGTTGTTTCTCCCGATCTGGACCACAACTCCTTGGACTCTGCCCAGCAACCGGGCCGTCGCGATGCACCCCGATCTCGACTACGCGGTGGCCCATGAGCATTTCGGCGACCAGGGTGTCTTTTACGTGGTGGCCGTTCCCTTGCTCGAAGAGTTCAACAAGAGATTGGGGCTCACCCTTCATACAAAAGCCGTTTTCAAAGGCAGGGAATTCCAGACGCTGGTGGCCCGCCACCCCTGGCTCGATCGGGAAAGCCCCGTGCTGCTTGGCGATCACGTCACCGCGGACACGGGCACGGGCTTGGTGCACACCGCGCCGGATCACGGCGTGGACGACTTCAACATCGCCAGCCACCTTGGCCTCTTCCAGTACGTGGGCCCCGATGGGAAGTTTCTGGAAGCGGTGAACGACGAAGAGTTGGTGGGGAAGAACATCTTCGAGACCAACCCCATCGTCATCAAGAAACTTGAGGATTCAGGCTCCTTGCTGGGATCTCCAACTGAATTGCATCACAGCTATCCCCACTGCTGGCGCACCAAGACGCCGATCCTCTTCCGGGCCACGGAGCAATGGTTCATCACCATGGACACGGAGCTGAAGGGCAGCGGCAAGAGTCTGCGAGAACTGGGGCTCGAAGGCGTGCGGGACACCAAGTGGGTGCCCGCCATGGGCGAGAACCGCATCCACGCGATGATCTCAGGCAGGCCGGACTGGTGCATCAGCCGCCAGCGGGCCTGGGGCACACCCATCACTGTGCTGCGGCATCTTGAGACCGGTGAGCCCTTGGTGCGGCGGGAATTCTTCGAACGGGCGGCGGCCGCCATCGAGGTGGGCGGCATCGAGGCCTGGGCGGACATGAGTGTGGAGACGCTGGTGGCGGGCCTTGGCATCGATGCCTCCCTGTACCAAAAGGAAACGGACATCCTGGATGTGTGGATCGATTCCGGCGTGAGCGCGGGAGTGGTCTGCGACACGCACCCGGAATTGAGCCGCGCGGACTATGGGCAGTTCACCTACCTGGAGGGCTCGGACCA
>JANXPB010000176.1 GCA_025357545.1 Holophagaceae bacterium | reverse complement strand
TCGCCTTCCACCGATAGAAGGTCTGTTCGCTCACGCCAAGCTTCCGGCATATCTCTGCCGTCGTCCTCCCAGCCTCATGCTGCTTCAAGGCCAGGATGATCTGCTCCTCGCTGAATCTGCTCTTTCTCAATGGGTCCTCCTGGCCTGCCCCCAAATTCTGTACCACTCATAAACCTGACCTAATCAACCGGTGAACATGAGCGGATGGTGCCCATCATGGCCAACGTGGCGAATAATGAAATCACCGCCTGGAGCATTGATGGCATTGCACCCTGAATTCCCGCTCTCGCCTTACGCACCGCTAGTCCCTGAACATAGGTGGTTTCCCGCGGACGAGACCCTCCGGGACAAATCTTACGAAAAGCTCCTCCCCCCGCTTGTGGCGAAACTGCGAACGGAGATCCAGGACTGGCGGGCCAGTGGGTACGCAGGTGCTTCCGCCACGACGAGGGCACTTCTTCAATGGTGGTTCGACACGGACCACTTGCTGGAAAAGGCCGATGGAACCCTCAGCCCCTTCCGCTACTACTTCGCCCAGCGGGAAGCCGTGGAAACGGCCATCTGGCTTCACGAGGTCCGTCAAGCCCGCGACAAGTTCGATCTCCTTCGTTTCGACGCTTCCGGCTCCGTATCGGCCGGCATGTTCGACGAGGCTTGGCCTCGCTATGTCCTCAAGATGGCCACCGGCGCGGGGAAGACCAAGGTGCTTTCCCTCCTCATCGCCTGGAGTTTCTTTCACAAGGTGTATGAGGTAGATTCCGCACTTTCCCGCAACTTCCTGGTCATCGCACCGAACATCATCGTGCTCGACCGCCTTCGCGCGGATTTCGATGGGCTGAAGATCTTCTTCAATGACCCCGTGCTGCCCGAGAACGGGCACGGAGGTGAGAATTGGCGGGACGACTTCCAGCTCACCCTGCATATTCAGGACGATGTGCGGGTGCTCCGGGATACAGGAAACCTCTTCCTGACGAATATCCATCGCGTCTATCTGGGCGATGTCCAGGACCCTTCACTGGAAGATGACGATCTCCGAGACTACTTCCTGGATCCCTTCGGCCCCAAGCCCGTAGGCAAGACCACGGACAGCAGGACAGATCTGGGAGAAATCGTCCGGGAGGTGGATGAACTGGCAGTCTTCAACGATGAAGCTCACCACATCCACGACAGCCGTATGGCGTGGTTCAAGTCCATCCAGGACATCCACCACCGGATGCTCCAGAAAGAAAGCCGTCTGTCCATTCAGATCGATGTCACCGCCACACCCAGGCACGACAACGGCGCGATCTTCGTTCAGACCGTCTCGGACTACCCTTTGGTGGAAGCTATCTACCAGAACGTGGTCAAGCACCCCATCCTGCCCGATGCCGCCAGCCGGGCACGCCTAGAGGAACGCAAGAGCGCCATCTTCAGCGAGAAGTACGAGGACTACCTCCGTCTTGGCATCGAGGAATGGAAGAAGAGCTACGCCGAGCACGAGCCCCTAGGGAAGAAGGCAGTGCTTTTCGTGATGGTGGATGACACCAAGAACTGCGATGAGGTGGGCGCGTACCTCGAAAAGACCTGCCCTGATCTCCAGGGCGGCGTCCTGGTCATGGGCGGCGATTGATTCCGAAAATACCGAGGTCAGCAAGATATCCCATTCTCCTCGTAGCTAGGAGAAGCCCGGTTCGTAACCGCCTTCAGCACCGGCACCCCGGCGAGCGTCCTGAAGATCCGGCGCAGCTCCCTATAGACATAAAAAACCGCCGATTTGCCAGGCTGGCTAAGCGGAGGCCTTTGCAGGTTCTGCTGCCGTTGGCAGAGAACACCTTCAGGATTGGGTTGGTTGCGAGTAAGCAACTGAGAAAGAAATGCCAAGTGCCGAAGAAAATTCAGATCTGCAAGCCACCTTCCTTCTGCGCAAAAGGTCAAATCGCCAGGGCGTGGCGCAAAGTACCTCCAGAAAAATCACGGCCCCCACATCAGGAAAGGCGCCTGCTGCGGACCCTCCGCGATTTTTCAGGAGCCTCCACATTGCGCCACACCCAGTCTCACTTGTGCTGCCCGCCATGAAGGAAAAGGAGCAGTTTCGCGGTTCTGGGGAAAGATTCAAGCTTTGCACCCGGCTCTTTATTTTGTGCCCCGCCAGCGTAACTCCAACGTAACTCCTCCCCTTTTAGAACCTCATTCTTCAATACTTACACGTCATGAAATCTCCTCGCGAATGCATCAAAAACACATTGAAATCGGAAACAACAAACCCCCGAAACCTAGTGGTGACCGGGGTTTGCATTTGGAGCGGGCGATGGGGCTCGAACCCACGACGTCCAGCTTGGGAAGCTGGCATTCTACCGCTGAATTACGCCCGCGGAGATGCTCATGGTAGCTGGGTTCGACGCGCTTGCCAATCGGCGGCTGAGGGCTAGTGTTTCCCCTTGGTGTCCACGAGGCGCTTGGCTTCGCGGCGGAGGATTTCGGGGATGTTCTTGTCCTTCTGCATGAGTTTGAGATCTGCGTCGATGAGGCGCTTCACCTGGTTCATGGCGATGGGCAGCGGAGTGCGGGGATTGAAGGTCAGGTTCTTCATGATGGTGTATTTCTTCATCCATTCCCGGTTCATGGAAATGACCCGCAGCACCTCTTCCTTCACGGTGCGCATCTGGGAGATGTAGGCCACCTCGCCCTCGCCGATGCGGGGGTTGCGGATGACGTTCACCTGGATCAAGCGGTTGGATTCGCGGATGAGGAGCGTCCGCTCTTCCTTCCCGCCCTTGATGGCCAGCATGATCTTCTGGTTTGTGCGGAGGCGCATGACCCGCTGGGTGAGGCTCAAGGGAATTTCGTTGCCGTCGGGATCCAGGATGGGGTTCAACAGGCGGGCGCGAACTTCCTCTGGCCTTTCGTCGGGATTGTCGCTCACGGGTTCGGAGTCGGCTTCCCCCTCTTCATCGGCGAGCTTCTCCTGGGGCAGGGGCAGCTCCGCCCAGGCCTTGTCCAGCTTGCCCGCGATGACTTCCTCGATGATCTCGATGCGCTCCTCGAAGACTTCCTTGGAGACATTGCCGAGCACGTGGAAGCGGTTCTCGTTCACCCGGCGCTTGATGTTGTAGTCGCCTTCGGGGTGCTCCTCGATAAGGTCCAGGATCCGTGGATTGGCGAGCCACATCACCTGGTTGTTGAGCGGAATTTCCAGGACTGAGCCGGGCAGGTAGGGGACCGCCCGCTCCATCCATTTGACGGTAAGGGACTCATGCAGCAAGGCCCGCTCGAGCAGGGCTGGTTCCTTGCGGTGGACCAGCACCACACCCAGGATGTCCGGGTCTTCCAGGGCACCGGAAATCGCTGCGGTCAGAAGCGACTCGGGCATTCCCATCAGGGTTTCCAGGGCCCGCGGCGCGTATGGGGACTCGGTGAATATCGCACCTGCCAGCCCGTGCAGCAGGTCCTGGGGCGGCACCGGCAGGCTCCCTCCCACGAGCGCCATGGCCATGGGTTCGGGCAACTGGTGGGCGAGAAACCGTTCGATGAGGGGGTGCATCATTGCTCCGTGGGGCCTGGATCCATCACAAGACTAACTGTAGGCCATCAGTGCTCGACGGACGCGTCGGAGTCGACTTCTGGGGCAGTGGGGGGTGGCCCTTCGGGGGCTTTGGGACGCAGCCACTGGCCCTCAGCATTGAACCGGCCCACCCAGGCCTCTCCGACGCTCTGCCCGTGGCGGATGACGCGGCCACCGACCTCCACAGAGGCTACACCCGCGTTGTCGAGGCTCAAGGTGAAGGGACCCTTCACACGTGCCAGCCATGGCTCGCTCACCTGCAGGGTCCGCCGTTCGTCGAAGCCTTCCGCTGCGATGTGCGCAAGGCAGATATCCTGCGCCCGCAGGCTCACCAGCAATCCTTCAGTGGTGCGCGGAGCTTCCGGGAGCACTTCTCCCAGCACGGGGTACGGCTGGGTACTCTTAGGTGGCAGAACCTGCGGACCAGCCAGGGGATGCTGCATGGCATGGGGCGAGATCGCCTCGTTCATGGCGCCGCTCTTCAAGTTCGGGCCGGGCACCACGAGCCAAGCCAGGAGACCCAGGGACCCGGCCGAAAGCGCGCCCATGACCAGCCGCTCGAGGCGCTCGCGCTTGGGATCCGCCACCTCCTCGGCCATGCCGCCGGGCAGGGCCTCCCAGGCTTCGGGGTGCTCGCCTAGGTCCACGTCCAGCCGTTCCGCCACCTGGCGGGCCAGGGGCCGCTCCCGGCCGATGGGCAGCTGTTCGTAGACATCTGCCTCCAGTGAGCGCAGTACGGATTCCCGCACATTGAGATCCCGCGCCAGCCTTTCCAGGCTCAGGCCCTTGGCTTCCCGCGCCTGGCGAAGCAGCGTGCCGAGGGACCTCCGCCCGGTCATGGTGAAGGGCTCAGGGCTTCCAACCCACGGGCGTCTCCGCCAGCACCCGCCCCAGCTGGTCCCGGCGCTCGCCGCGATTCAGGCGGCGGTCATCCATCGTGCCGCGATGGGCCATGACGTCCGCCAGCGTGGCCTGTAGATCGTCCGGAGTGAGGAAATCCCGGCCTTCGATCCAGGCTTCCGCCTGGGACAGGGCCACCCAGTGGCGGGCGGCGCGGGTGGAACAGAATCCGCCACCCGCGCGGATGCGGGACACCACGCGCTCGACGTAATCAAGCACGGATTCAGAGACCTTCACGCGATGCACCGCGGCGCGGGCCGCCCGCCAGCCCGCCAGGTCCAGCGAGGCGCTCAGGGTGTCGAGGCGCTCGGCGCCGGCCTCGCCGGTGAGCACTTTCCGCTCATTGACCGGGTCGGGGTAGCCCAGGTGCAGCACACACGCAAAGCGGTCGAGCTGCGATTCCGGCAGGGGGAAGGTGCCGGCGTGGTCCATGGGGTTTTGGGTGGCGATGACAAAGAAGGGATCCGGCAATGGATGGGTGTCCCGGTCCAGGGTCACCTGGCCCTCGACCATGACTTCCAGCAGGGCGCTCTGGGTTTTAGGCCCGATGCGGTTCAGTTCGTCCAACAGCAGCACGTTGCAGAAGACCGGGCCCCGCTGGAAGCGGAAGGTTTTGGATTCCGAGTCCCAGAGGTGAACCCCGAGCAGGTCCGAGGGAAGCAGATCATTAGTGCCCTGCACGCGTTGGAAATCTCCGCCCATCAGGCGCGCGAGCCCCTTCGCGAGGGTCGTCTTGCCGACCCCCGGCAGATCCTCCAGGAGCACATGGCCACCGGACAGCAGCACCGCCAGGGCCCGGCGGACCTGGACGCCCTTCCCGACCACCACAGAGGAAAGGGCATCGAGCCCGCGGTTCACCTTGACCCGGGCCTCGGACAGGGCGGCGGGGTCGGACAGGGTGGTTTGGGCGGTGGGCGTCATGGAGTCCGTGAGCGAATACCTCATATTCGCAGATCTGGGCGGGCGGTGCGAACCCGGGGCAGCCGCAACTCGCGTGCCTAGAGGCCGGGCCGCCTCGTGCGGGCTCTGGGTCACTCGATATGGAGCCCATGTTCCTTCGCCTTAGAGGCGAGAACCCGGAGCGTGAGGCCCAAGGCGCGGGCCGCTGTAGCTGGGTCCTCCGGATGCTGCGAGAGAGCCCGCCGGAGCAGGGCGGCTTCAGCGTGGTGCTGGCTCTCTTTCAGCATGGTTTCGAGCGGAGCTTCCTGGGGCCAGGGAGTGGTCAATCCGGCCAGGGCAGCACCGCCCAGTGGCACCGCCAATCCAGCGATCACCAGGCCCTTCGCTTCGCGCAGGGTCTGCAGGGCGCACCAAGCCATCTCCTGCGCATTGCCGGGCCACTCTCTCTGATCGATCTGTTTTTCGGCGCCGCGGCCCAGGGCGGGCGCGGCGCGGCCTTCCAGAATTGCCGCCTGTTCCAGCATGGCCTTGAAGAGCGGCAGCAAATCCTCGCGTCGCCGCTCCAACCCTGGAATCTCAAAGCGCAGCACGCCCAGGCGGTGCCTCGCCATTTCCGGGACCGCCAGGGCCTCGCAGCTGGTGGCCATCCAGTGGAGCCCGTGCCCGAGCGGCGAGTCCATGGCTTGCAACAATTCTCCTTCGGCGCCTCTGCGCAGATTTTCCAGTCCTTGGATCAGGAGGCTGCCGCCTTGCAATAAACCCAGGGTCGCTGGTTTAACGCCTTCGGTGAGATCCAGGGCCGCCACCGACATGAAAGGGCCGCGGGGATGCCGCAACGAGTGGAGGCGCCGGGCCGCGCGGGATTTCCCGACCCCCCGCGGCCCGGTGAACAGGGCGGGTGCATCGCTATCGGCGGCGGCTCGGAGGTCCGCGCCTAGGGCCGCCATGGCCGGCGAGAGGGCGATCCAGGGCTCCCGTGGGTCCGGTGGCGGCGCGCCCACCAGCGCCTGCAGGCGGTCCATGAGGGCGAGGAAGATATCCAGGTCGAAGGGCTTGGGCAGGAAGTCCTCGGCGCCCAGACGCATGGCTTCGACGATGTCCTTGGGCTCGCCGAAGGCGCTCATCAGGACCACACGCAGGCCCGGCTGGGCCCGCTTGGCGCGGCGGATGAGATCCAGGCCACTGAAGCCCGGCAACCGCAGGTCGGTGAGCAGCACCTGGGCGCCGCCCTCTTCGATCCAAGCCAGGGCTTCGGCAGGGTCGCTGGTGGCCCGACGGTCCCAGGGGCTCCCCTCCAGCGCCTGCATCAGGAGCTTGCGGAAACTGTCCTTGTCCTCCACTAGGATCAAGCGCATGCAAGGAGCTTAGCGGCAGGCGTGGCCGCGCGGGGCAATCACGTGCGGATTGCCAACGTCAGAGTTCCAGGAACCGGCGGTTCTGGGCTTCGGCCTGGGCTTCGAAGAGGGCCCCGCCCTCCACCAGGTTGAGGCCCGTGTCCCGCGCCCAGCGGGCAAAGGCGGTGTCCTCTTTGTAGATCCATTCGACCGCCCATTGCAGCGTCGGATGCGCGGCCTCTAACAGTTCGGGAAAGGGCGCCGGGTCAGCGGCCCGCATCCCTAGGCTGGTGGCCTGGATCACGCCGATGGGCGCGCAGGCCCGCACCGCCTCAACACCCGAGGGTTGCTTGCGCGAGACCTGCAGGAATGGACGCCCTTCCTGCTCCAACAAAAGGCGGGTGCTTTCGGCCACCCCGCCATCGCCGACCAGCAGGATGGGCCCAGGGAGCAGCTGCTCCAGGGCGCACCAGAGGGCCTCCGCATCGGTGTTGGCGGCTTGCCACGGAGCCCCGCGGCGGGACCGCCAGAGGGTGTTGAGAGGCCCCTGCAGACCCAGGGCGGCTGGCAGGGATTCTTTCAGGGGCGCGGTGATGCTGAGGCCCAGGACTTCCAGAGCGGCCAGAGCCTCCACGGCTTCGGCCGCATCGCCCGTTTCGAGGGGAAGGTAGATCAGGTCCTTCTGCGCTTGGCGAAATCGAAGGTTATGGAAAGCTGGACTGCGGGAATGCAAGGCCGGGTCACCCATCACGACGCAAAGGCCCGTGACCGCTCCGGCGCGATGGCAGCCCCAAGCGACGAGGGTGGAAAGCCGCACCTGCCCGGGGGCCGCGGCGGGTCCATCGTCGGGCGCGGCATAGGTGAAGGCCCCGCCCCAGGCCCGTTGGAGGCAACGGCCGGCCACGCCTTTGGGCCCCATGAGGAAGGCGGATAACGGGAAGCCGTCCTCGCTGGAGTGACGCAGGGATGGCTTCAGGCGAGCGTTGTCCGCCAGGCGTTGCGCGTGTCCGACCCACTTGAAGGCGTCCCCTCCGGGCCGTGAATGGAGCCGCTCGTCCAGATCGAAGACGCCAGGCTGGACGTGCACGGACCGCAGTACCTGCACCCCTGGCCGTAGCTCCGAAAGCCACTGTGGAATTTCCAATTCCCATTCCAGGTCCACCCACCGGGGCCGGGCCTCGGCTGCGGCGCGAAGCCGCGCCAGACGGGCCTCTTCGGAGCCCTCCCAGTGGCCGAGTTCCGACCTGCGGCGGCAGCTGACCAGGCAGCGGCCTTCCATTGCGCGAACCATTCCGGCCGCGTCTTCGTTCGGAAAGAGGTCCAGACGCAATTCCGGGAGCGCGAATTCAGGCAGTGCCCGCGCGCAGGCCAGGGCCTCCTCCCGGGTGGGATGGGTCAGGGTGACGACATAGAAGGGGAGGGTCACGAGATCAGGGCCGGAAAGCTTTCGCCGCCTGCCACGCGGCTTCCATCTCGGCCAGGGTGCGTTGCTCCCAGCCGCCGTGGGCGCGAGCGTCGTCTTCCACTTGCTCGAAGCGGCCCTTGAAGCGCCGCATCTGGCGACGCAGGGCGCGGTCAGGATCCACGCCCTTCTTGCGGGCCCACTGCATCAAGGAGAACAGCACATCGCCGAATTCCTCTTCCACCCGGAGCGGGTCGCTCTCTGCCTGAAGTTCGCCGATCTCCTCCTTCACCGTGTCCAGCACGCCCTCCAGGTCCGGCCACTCGAAGCCCACTTTCGCGCAACGATGGCCTATTGCCAGGGCCTCCTCCAGCGGCGACAGGCTGGCGGGAATGCCTTCCAGCAAGCGCTTCTCGGCCTTGAGGCCTTTCGCAACGCGCTCTTCCTGCTTGATGGCATCCCAGTTCACCAGCACCTGCTCGGCCCCTTCCACGGATTCATCGCCGAAGACGTGGGGATGGCGCCGCACCAGCTTGGCGACGATGGCCGCCTCCACGTCGTGCAGGTCCCAGGCACCTCGGTCGGCAGCGAGCTGCGCATGGAACACGACCTGCAGCCAGAGATCGCCGAGCTCTTCCCGCAGGTGTGCCTCGCTGGCCTCATCGCCTGGAATATGGGCAGCCAGGGCGTCGAGCACTTCCGCGGCCTCCTCGCGCAAATACTTGGCGAGGGTCTGGTGGTCCTGCTTCAGATCCCAGGGGCAGCCCGTCCTCGGCTTGCGCAGGGCGAACATGAGGGCGTCGAGGGTGGCGGGAGGAAGCATGGGCTCAGCCGTGGACAGGGGTCGTAGGAGTGGAGGTGAAGGCAACGCAGATCCGCCCCGCCAGGGCGCTGGCAGCTACGGTGGCGGGGCTGGCGAGCCAGACCAGGCCGGGGCCGCTACGGCCTGGGAAGTTGCGGTTGATGGCGCTGATGGTGACCTGGTCTTTTGACGAACTCACGCCGGGTCCCGCATTGATGCAGGCCCCGCAGGAGCTGCCCAGCACCGTGGCGCCCACGGCTTCGAAGGCGGCGAGCCACCCCTGCGCTTCGGCATGCTTGCGCACATCTTCGCTGCCGCATTGGACGAAGAAACGCACACCCGCAGGAATGCGGATCCCGGTTTGGCGGGCGGCTGCGACGACTTCGTAGGCGCGCTCCAGGTCTTCGCGCTTGCCACCGGTGCAGCTCCCCAGGTAGGCGATGTGGATGGGCACCTCCTCGCGGAGATCGGCCAGGGCCATGCCGTTGCCGGGATCACCGGGCCGCGCCAGCATGGGGCCCAACGTGCCGCAATCCACGTCGAGGGTGTGGGCGTACTCGGCGTGCTCGTCGCCGCGCATCCAATCCTCGAGAGCGAGCTCGACACCGCGGCGCTCCCGGATGAAGGCCTGGGTCTCGGCGTCGGGCGCCACCAGGCCTGTGAAGCCGCCGATCTCCGCGGCCATGTTGGTGAGGGTGGCGCGCTCGTCGGTGCGCAGGCCCGCAATGGCCTCGCCCTGGTATTCCACCACGTGGCCGATGGCCTGGCCTTCGCGGATGAAGGGCAGCGCCAGCAGGTGCAGTACTAGGTCTTTGGCGGCCACGCCCGGACGCAGCCGCCCGTTCAGGCGCACCCGCAGCGTCGGCGGGACCGTCACGCGCACATCGCCCGTGATCCAGGCGTTGGCGATGTCCGTGGTGCCCACACCGAACGCCAGGCAACCCAGGGCGCCGGCGTGGGGGGTGTGGGAATCGGTGCCCACCACCACCTGGCCGGGCTCCGCATAGCGCTCGGCCATGATGGAGTGGCAGATGCCCTCGGAACCTTCGCCGCCACCGGCGCGCTCCGGCAGTTCGCCATGAAGACGGATCCCGTGGGTGGCACAGAAATCCTCCTGCACGGTCTTGAGCCGGCGCGCCACGTCCAGCAGGCCGGAGGCTTTGCGTTCCTCGCTCATGGTGTGGTGCAGGAAAGTGAGGTGGTCCCGGAAGGCGAGGATGGAGGCGGGATCGCGCAGCTCGACCGCAGGTCCGAGGGCCTGGTGGAGGAAGCTCGCCGCCATGGCGGTCACGTATTCGTGGGAGAAGCGCCAGTCGGCGCGGACGAAGAGCCCCGCCCCGGGCGCCACGGCTTCGAGGCCCAACTGTCCCTTGGCCGCATCCACCACCGCGTGGCGGGCGAGGATCTTCTCGGCGAGGGTCATGGGCCGTGATTTGGTAGCAGGTGAGGGAACGTTGGCCTCGCCCTTCAGCCGCGCCGCATTGAAGGCGAAGAGGCCGCCCCGGTGCACGATGTCGGCGGTGATGGGGTCGAGGCCCGCGGTGAATTCCTTCAGCGGAATGGCTTCACCGGCGCGGATGCGCGCGATCAGACCGAAATCAGTGGAAGTCAGCAGGCCGAGGTTCTGGCAGTTCTGGCGGTAGATGCGCTCGAAGGATTCGGCGATGACCAGGCGGATGCCCGCGGCCATTTCCGCGTAGGGACTGGCTTCCCGGCTGCTGCCTTTGCCCCGGCGCTTGCCCGCCACCGAGATGCCGAAGCCGCCGGCCCGCACGCGCCCTTCCTGCAGCGGAAAACGGTCGCCGCACTTCAGGCCCAGGTAGGGGAAATCGCCCAGCTTTTCGTCGTAGTGGTAGCAGATCCAGGCGGGCGTGATCTCGTCCGTGCTGATCTGGTCCCGCAGGGGCCGCACCTCCTCCAGTGACAAATCAACGCCGTCAAGCTGGCGGTCGATGGCCTCGGAATCCTCACAGAGGAAAAGGATGCGGCCTTCGAAGCGGAGCTGGTCGGGCAGCATCAACGGGACCCCTTGGCCTTGGCCTGCACCGCGCGCAGGGGTTGATCGAGGTTCTCCGCGGCGCGGCGGGCATCCTCGAATTCTGGCTGGTGGGTGGTGCTGGCGGGCCAGCGGCCTACTTTCACGGGCACCGCCTCGCCTTCCACATCGGCGGGCACAAAGCTGCGCTCCGCTTCCAGGCGCTGCAGGGGCCACCAGCGGAGGCCGAAGGTCGGCAGCTCCGCCACCAGGATCTGCGCAAGGGCTTCCAGCTGCGCAGGCTGGAGGATCATCCCCAGCACCCAGCCGCTGCGGCCCTTCTTGAAGGTGGCGGGAGTGATCCAGACGTCCAACGCGCCTTGCTCCAGGAGGCGGCTCTGGGCGTGGGCCACCTGCTGGGGCGTTGCGTCGTCCAGGTTGGTCTCGAGCTGCAGCAGCGAGGCCCCATCCCCGGGCACTTCCCCCAGGGAGAAGCGGCACACGTTGGGCGAAGCGCTGAAATCCCAGCCCCCGGCGGCGAAGCCCACCGTGCGCGGAATGAAGCGGGCCGGGGCTTGGCGATGGGTGGCGAATTGGACCGCCAGGGCGGCACCGGTGGGCGTCGTGAGTTCCTTGTCCAGCGGCGCCACTCCGGGAAGGGTCTCGAAGCCTTCCAGCAGGAAGAAGGCTGCTGGCGCGGGGATGGGGTAGTCGCCGTGGGCCATGCGGGTGCGGCCCTGGCCGGTGGCGATGGGTCCTAGGTGGGTGGTGGGCTCCCCCAGGGCCACCCAGCCCGACGCCGCGAGCACCACGTCGGCGATGGAATCCTTGAGGCCCACCTCATGGAAATGCACCTGGTCCAGTGGCAGGCCGTGGACGCGGGCTTCGGCGAGGCCCAGCTTTTCAAAGGCGGCCCGGGCGAGGTCCCCGGTGCGGTTGGGCAGCCTGGCCTTCAGCAGGTCGTCCACCTCGCGCCAGGTGTACCCGTGGACATGGCCGCCGGGTCGCGATGCCTGGCGCCGGAAAGTGGCGCGCTTGGCGCCGGGTCGCAGGTCCACGTGTTCCGTGAGCCCCGCGTCGACTTGGCCGCCGATCACCACGCTGGCCTTGAGGCTCTGGATGCCGCAACGCATCACGGCGTCCACCTTCAGGCCCAGGTCGTCGAAGGGGAGTTGTTTCAGGGTGGCGCGCAGGTCCGCCACCGGCACGCCGAGGGCCAGGAACCCCCCGATCCAGATGTCGCCGGAGAGGCCCGAGAAGGGATCCACCCAGAGATGCGCCATGAACGTCTGCCCCTTAACGAAAAAGCCCCGGCAAGCCGGGGCTTGTCAGGCCTGATTCTAGGATCAGTCCTTCTCTTCTTCAGCTTCCAGCTTGGCGGCGATCTCGTCGAGGTGCTTCATCAGGCGGTCCGCCATCTCCTCGTCCTCAAGCGCCGTGAACATGTCGTCCTTCACTTCGAAGATCTCGAGGCTCAGGCCGTCCTCGCTCTCCTTGCCTTCGCTCTGGGCCTGGACCTCCGCCAGGGGGGCGAGAACGCAGAAATGGCGGTCTTCGAAATCGACTTCTTCGAGGATGGCGAATTCTTCCTTCTCGCCGTTCTCATCCTCGAGTTCCACCACTTCGATCTCGAAGGAATCGTCATCCTCGTGGTTGCAATCCGGGCCGTGCTCGTGTCCTTCGTGGGCCATGGGGGACTCCTTGGGCAGGCTTCCAGGGTAGGGGGAACGGCCATTCGGGACCAGTGAAAATGTCTCAGGTGGCGCGGCCCTGGCCCTCGATCCAGGCATCGCCGCCCTGGAGGTACAACTCCTTTTTCCAGATGGGCACTCGCTCCTTGATGCGGTCCATCATCCAGGCCACGGCTTCGAAGGCCTCGCGGCGGTGGGCGCTGGACAGGGCGATGACCACGGCGGCCTCCAGTAGCGGCACCGGGCCGATGCGGTGGTGGACGGCGCAACGGGACAAGCCGAAGCGCCGTATCGCTTCCTCCCTCAAGCCGCGCAGTTCGGCTTCGGCCATGGGGATGAAGGCTTCATAGGCCAGGGACTGGACGGCCTGGTCCCCATGGTGGTTCCGTGCGGTGCCTTCAAACAGGACCACCGCGCCAGCGGCGGGGTCCGCGACGTGGGCCCGCAGGGCCGCGGCATCCAAGGGCTGGGCTACTACGGCCACATCAGGAATCATGCTTCTTCCCACGATCCCCCCAAGTTACACTGGAATGTTTGAAAAGGCCCGCCATGACTCAGCACAGCATTCTCCCAGGAGACGTTTTCGACGCCCTTCAGCGGCACATTCTGGTGGATGGGTTCCACTTGGTGATGGACCTGGAGAAGTCCAAGGGGGCCTGGATCGTGGATGCTCGGGATGGGAAGAAATACCTGGATTTCTATACGTTTTTCGCCACGGCGCCCCTGGGCCACAACCATCCGCGCCTCAATTCGCCTGAATTCCGGGCCCGGCTGGGCGCCATCGCGGTGCACAAGCCGGCCAATTCGGACATCTACACCACGGCCTACGCCGAATGGATCGAGGCCTTCGCCACCCACGCCGCCCCGGCCTACCTGCCGCACCTCTTCTGGATCGATGGCGGCTCCTTGGCAGTGGAAAATGCGCTCAAGGCGGCCTTCGACTGGAAGGTCAGGAAAAACCTCGCCAACGGCAAGGGCGAGAAGGGCTCCCAGGTCCTCCATTTCAAGGAAGCCTTCCACGGCCGCAGCGGCTACACCATGTCCTTGACGAATACCGCCGACCCAAGGAAATACCAATATTTCCCCAAATTCGATTGGCCCCGGATCCCCAATCCGAAGCTCACCTTCCCGTTGGATGCCGCAGCCATCGCCAGGGCGGAGGCCGCAGAGAAGGAGGCCGTGAAAGCCATCGAGGCCGCGGTAGCGCAGCATCCCGACGACATCGCCTGCCTCATCATCGAGCCCATCCAGGGCGAGGGTGGCGATAACCACTTCCGCCCGGAATTCCTGCGGGAACTGCGGCGCCTGGCGGACCAGCACGAATTCCTGCTGATCTTCGACGAAGTGCAGACGGGCTTCGGCAGCACGGGGAAGTGGTGGGCCCACCAGCATTCCGGCGTGCAGCCCGACATCATCGCGTTCGGCAAGAAGACCCAAGCCTGTGGCATCGCCGCGGGGCCGCGCCTGGACGAGGTGGACAGTGTGTTCAAGGTGCCGTCGCGCATCAACAGCACCTGGGGCGGCAACCTGGTGGACATGGTGCGGGGCACTGAGATCATCGACGTCATCGTGACCGAAGGGCTCTTGGACCATTGCGCCAAGCAGGGGGAGCGGCTGCAAAAGGGCCTTCGGGAAATCGCCCGGGACTTCCCGGAATTCACGTCCAATCCCCGCGGCCAGGGCCTCTTCTGCGCCCTGGACATGGCCACGACGGAACTGCGCAACAGCATCGTCACCCGGTGCCATGAAATGGGCATGATGGTGCTCACCAGCGGCACCCATGGCCTGCGCTTCAGGCCCGCCCTGAATCTTTCGACCGAGGATCTGGACCTCGGCGTGGACATGCTGCGGCAGAGCGTGGCGGATGTTGTGAAGCTGGCGCCTGCGGGCGTCTGACGTGGCCCTCCGCCCGCAGGTCGAGCTGTATTGCGATGGCGCCTGCCTGGGCAATCCCGGGCCCGGGGGCTGGGGTTACCTGTTGCGCCTGGCTGGAAACGAGAAGGAAGGCAGCGGCGCTGATCCCGAGACCACCAACAACCGCATGGAACTGCTCGGCGCCATCCGCGGCCTGGAGGCCCTGACGAAGCCCTGCGACGTGGTGATGTATAGCGACAGCCAGTACGTGGTGAAGGGCATCCAATCCTGGCTGGCCTCCTGGAAGCGCAATGGCTGGCGCAAAGCTGATAAGCAGCCGGTGCTGAACGTGGAGCTATGGCAGGCCCTGGATGCCCAACTCCAGCGGCACAAGGTTGAGGCCCGCTGGGTGAAGGGGCACGCAGGCCATCCGGAGAATGAGCGGGTGGATGCGCTGGCCACCCAGGCGGCCCGGTCGGTTTCATAAAAAGTGCCCGGGGGACCGGGCACTTTTCGAATGCAGCCGAAGCCGAGGGATCAGTGCCGGCCCGAGGCGCCAAACACATATTCCAGGACCGTGAAACCCGCCACGGGCTTGCCGTCCCGGGTGGCCGCCGTGAAAGTGGACCGCTCGGCGGCGTCGTGGGCGGCCTCATTGAAGCCCCAGGCGCCATCCACGCCGCTGATGACCGTGACTTTCTGGGGGCGGCCCTGGGCATCCACAAAGACCTTCACCTTCACCGAATGGGGCTTGTCGACCTCGAAGCGCATCTGCCGGGCGCGCACCGGGAAAATCGGCTGGGCCTTGTTGAGCGCCTGGGCCGCGGTCTCCTGGACCACGACCGGAGCGGCCACCTGGGTCTGGGCCACGGCGGCGGGCGTGGGCTTCGGGACCTCCTGCACCGGAGCGGGCTTGGGAGCTTCCTGCACCGGAGTGGCCTTGGGGATCTCCTGCTGCTGGACGGGGGCCGGCTTGGGGGGGTCGGGCCGGACCGGTTCCGGCTTCGGTGGCGCAGGCGCTGCCGTAGTCTGGGCGATCTGCTGGGCCTTGGCCCGGGCGTCCTCCTGTTGCTTCTTCAAATCGGCCTTCCGCTGCTCCAGCTCAAGCTTTTTACGTTCCTCCTCTTTGATCTGCTGCTCGATCTTGGCCTGCTCCACGGCGGATTTGGCTTCGGACTGCTGCTGTTTCAGCTTGTTCAGCTTGTCCTGGCTGGCCTGGCTCTCTCCGGCCAAAGCCATTTCCTTCTCAGCCTGCTGGGCCTGGAGCTTGGCGAGTTCTGTGCGCATCTTGATGACTTCCTCGGATTCGCCTTTGGGTTTGAGGGCGAAGAAGCCGAGCACCGCCACCACCGCCACGACCGCGGCCACACCCACGTAGAGGCCCTTCTTGCTGACCCGGGTGGTCTGGGCGTCTTCAGCCTCGCCCACCTCGGAACGGGGGCGGGAGGCATGGATGCTATCGGCTTCCGATGAATAGGCCGCGAAGTTGTCCGCCACCTCGGCCTTGATCGCGGCGCCATCCCGGTCGTTCTCCTCCCGGAACAGCGTGTGCATGAAGAAGGCCATGTTGAAGGTAGTGGGGCTGTAGTCGCCATCGTAGAGAACGTGGTCCATCTCAGTGTTGAAGGCCTGCACGCTCTCGAAGGGCTGGCCTGCGCCCAGCAGCCGCTTCAGCAGGTTCTGGATCTCCGCTGGCACCGGCGCGTCTTCCTGGGCGGCCTTGAGGGTGGCCTTGCTGGCGGCGAAGGCCGCGTCGGCCATCACCGGCAGTTTTTCGAAGGTGAGCAGTTCGTAGAGAATCGATCCCAGCGAGAAGAAATCCTGTTGCAGGGTATTGCCGCCCATGTCGCGCATGTAGGCTTCCAGAGAACCCTTGGTCACCGGGCACTTCGGAAGAATCTGGCGGATGGCCTGGGAATAGGGCGCATCCAGGATTTCTGTGGCGCCTTCAAAGCTCACCCACACGCTGTGGGGTGTGAGCAGGCCATGGCTGAGACCCTTGCCGTGCAACTGGGTGATGCCCTGGGCGATGCCTTGCAGCACCGACAAGGCATGGTCCACCCCCAAGGGGATCTGCTCGACCTTGGCCTTTTCGATCATCTGGGCCAGGGTGCGCCCGGGCACGTAATCACAGGCCACATGGGG
>JANXPB010000138.1 GCA_025357545.1 Holophagaceae bacterium | reverse complement strand
TGGCCAGACCGTAGCCCACCGCCAGGAGGGCGCAGCCCAACCCAGGAATCCAGGCCCGGGGCGTGGCGTGCACTTCCTCGGTAATGGCCAACAGCGCGATAAGGCCCACCAGGTTCAGCACGAAGCCCTGAAGCGTCAGATCCTCCTGTCCCCAAGCGAAGGCCGCGCCGATCCAAAGGGCGCCGATGCCCGCGATCCAAAGCCCCACGAGGGGCTGCGGCACCTTCAGCACCAGGAACAGCAGCAGCATCGTGGTGCCGGCCCAGGAGAAGCCATGGCCGACGGCGGGTAGCTCGGCTTCGCAGGCCGCTCCCCACACGGTCCGGAGCAGGGCCGTATTCAGCAGGAACACTCCCGCCGCGGCACCCGTGAGGAGCAGACGGTGGATGCCGGTGGCCGGATCCAGGCGGTAGACCACGATCTCCACCGCGGTAAAAGCGAAGGCGCCATAGGCCAGGCGTCGGAAATAGCGCTCCCGCAGGAAAACGCCGCCGGCCAGCAGCAGCTCGAGGCCCAGAAGCCGGTAGAGCGGCGTCAGGTGATGGTGCAGGCCCAAGCGCAGCGGCGTCACCAGGGCCAGGGCCGCCAGGCCTTCGGTGGCGGTGAGCAGGTAGAGCCCGCGGCGCTCCCGGCTGCGGAAGAGGAAAGCCGTGGCCAGGTGCGCCAAGCCGTAGGCCAACGCCACCCCCCAGGCCACGTCGGGCCTGGAGTGCTGGGCGATCCAGAGGCTCAAGAGGAGGCCGCCCAGGAAGTTGGTGAGCTGTGCCGTGCCCAGCCAGGCTTTCTCATCCCTGTAGGTGCCCTCCCAGACCAGCAACGCCGCCTGGAAGCCAATCCACGCGAGAGCCAGCAGACCCAGTTCCCCCAAGGACGCAGCTCCTTGAGCGCGCTGGAGCAGGATCAACGTGAACGTGCCCCACGTGGCGGGGACACCGAGGCCCAGAAGGCGCGCCCAGCCCAGGCGCCACAGCAGCACCGCCATGGCCATCGCCACGATGAGCGTCGCGCCCAGGCTGAAGGCGGAACCCACCTCGTAGGCGGAAATGCCCAACGATAAGAAAATGAGCAGGAACGCAGAAGTCGTCGTCCATTCGCTGCGGTAGCGCAGACTGAAGCCCACGGCCGCCGCAGCCGCGGCCAGCAGCGCGATCACGGCGGGGATTTTCGTCAGGATCTGGGCGGCCGGGATGAAGCCCGCCGCGTAGACCACAAAATAGAGAATGCCCCAGGCTCCGGCAATCAGGGCTCTCCCGAGGGTTCGGTAGTCCTCCCGTCGTTCGGCGTAGAGTCCGGTCCCCAACAAGCTGCCGCCCACAAACAGTCCCGTGGCGACTTTCCCCGCTGGGCCCATGGTCTGCAGCTTGTAGGCCAGGAAGAACACCACGCCGATGACCAGGGTCGCCACGCCAATGCGCAGGAACAGCTTGGTGAGCAGCTCTTCGATATTGCGCGGCGGCTTGGGCGGCGCCGCAGGGAGCTCGACCCGCGGCCTTGGCGCCACGGCCCTTGGAGGCGCAGGACGAGGCGCAAGAATTGGGGCCGCGGCGGCCGGACGTGGCGACGGGGCCATGGGGATTGGATTCACAACCACGGAAGGCGGTGGCGCGGTTTCCGGGGCGGATCCCTGGGCCTCCAGATTGAGGACCGGGCGGGGGGGAAGGGTCGAGGAAAGGGGCGCCGCGGGCCGCAGGGGCGGAATGGCCACCCCCGGCGCAGGCGAAGGGCTGGGCGGGAGGCTTGGGTCGGAAGCTGGATAGGCCGCAGGCGCTGGAGCCACGGGCGTTTCGCTGAAGGGCCGTTCCTCAAGACCGGGCTGCCGGTCCATCGCATCCAGCCGCTTCCGGGCCGCATCCAGGTCCTTGCGCAACTGTCCGATGAGCTTGTGGATATGAGCCTGGCCGCCGCTCCTGGCCAGGGCGATGATGCTCAGCACAATCGCCAGCCCACACAAAAAGAAGGTGAAGCATTCCATTGGTTGTCCGGGGGAAAGAAATAGTGTGACTGCGGCAAAGGACACTTCCAATACCTCGCGCCCTGATGGCCGCGGCCTAAAAAAGGGGCCCAGCCTAGGCCGGGCCCTCCTTCTTCGCTCCTACGCTCAGCTGGCAAAGCTCATCGTTTTACTCTCCCACCATTTTGCCTTCCTCCCCGGAAGGCCTGTAAAGCACGGGCAGGCGCATGTCGTTCAGGCGCGGATCAACCTCCTGTTGGGCCCGGTGGTGGCTGGCGGGGTTGAAGATGCAACTCCGCACCACCGTGAAGCACGGCAGCGTGAAATTGGTCTGGCCGTGGGAAGCCAGGGCCGTGCCGTTCTTGAATTCTCCCCGTGGTTGGATGGGCCGATAGACGACCAGTCCAGGCACCCGGTGGCAGCATGGTCACCCCGTTTTGCAGCCGTTTCACAGCAAAAGGCCCCGCGGATGCGGGGCCTTTTGCTTAGCGCCTCAAGACCCAGGACTCAGGTCTGAGGAATTTTATTAGTACATGTCTTCCATGCCGCCCATGCCGGGGCCGCCCGCCGGGGCGGACTTGGGCTCAGGGATCTCGCTGATGATGGCTTCGGTGGTGAGCATCATGGCCGCGACGGAAGCCGCGTTGCGCAGGGCCGATTTGGTAACCTTGGCGGGATCGATGACGCCGAACGCCACCATGTCGCCGAACTCGCCAGTGGCTGCGTTGAAGCCGAAGTTGCCCTTGCCCTCGCGGACCGTGTTCACCACGACGGAACCTTCGATGCCGGCGTTGTTGGCGATCTGCTTGGTGGGCTCTTCGAGGCTCTTGCGGACGATGGCGATGCCAGTGGCCTGGTCGCCAGTCACCTTGAGGGCGTCCAGCATCGCGATGGCGCGCAGCAGGGCCACGCCGCCGCCAGGGACGATGCCATCTTCAACGGCCGCCTTGGTGGCGTGCATGGCGTCCTCAACGCGGGCCTTCTTTTCCTTCATCTCGGTCTCGGAAGCCGCACCCACCTTGATGACCGCGACGCCGCCGACCAGCTTGGCGAGACGCTCCTGCAGCTTCTCCTTGTCGTAGTCGGAGGTGGAGATCTCCACCTGCGAGCGGATCTGCTTCACGCGGCCCTGGATGGCTTCGGTGGTGCCGGCGCCTTCGACCAGGGTGGTGGTCTCCTTGTCGATGACGACCTTCGTGGCGGTGCCGAGGTCAGTGAGCGTGAGGTTCTCGAGCTTGAGGCCCAGGTCCTCGCTGATGGCCTTGCCGCCGGTGAGGATGGCGATGTCTTCCAGCATGGCCTTGCGGCGGTCGCCGAAGCCCGGCGCCTTGACGGCGGCCACGTTGATGGTGCCGCGGATCTTGTTCACGACCAGCGTGGCCAAGGCCTCGCCGTCGATGTCCTCGGCGATGATGAGCAGCGGACGCCGGCTGTTGACCACCTGCTCCAGCAGGGGCAGCAGGTCGCGCATGTTCGAGATCTTTTTCTCAAAGGCGAGGATGTAGGGGTTCTCCAGCTCGCATTTCATCTGGTCGGCGTTGGTGACGAAATAGGGGCTCAGGTAGCCGCGGTCGAACTGCATGCCTTCCACGACGGTGAGCTCCGTCTCGCGGCCCTTGGCCTCTTCCACGGTGATGACGCCGTCTTTGCCGACCTTACCCATGGCTTCGGCGATGATCTTGCCGATCTCTTCGTCGCCGTTGGCGGAGATGGTGCCGACCTGCGCGATGGCGTTGCCTTCGACGGGCTTCTTGATCTCGTCGATGGCCTTCACGACGGTCTCGACCGCGAGGTCGATGCCCTTCTTGATCTCCATGGTGTTGGCGCCGCTCACGACGGCCTTGATGCCCTCGCGGTAGATGGCGCGGGCCAGCACGGTGGCGGTGGTGGTGCCGTCGCCGGCAACGTCGGAGGTCTTGGAAGCGACCTCGCGCACCAGCTGGGCGCCCATGTTCTCGTGGCGGTCCTTGAGCTCGATCTCCTTGGCGACTGTGACGCCGTCCTTGGTCATGAGAGGGGAGCCGAACTTCTTCTCGATGAGGACGTTGCGGCCTTTGGGGCCGAGGGTGACCTGCACCGCGTCGGCGAGCTTGTTCACGCCGCGCAGGATCGCCTGGCGGGCGTCTTCGGCATAGATGATGGACTTGGCCATTTCAATCTCCAGTTGGGTTCGGATGGGTTGTGGGAAGCGGCTTCGATGAACGGTCTTCAGGCTTCAGTCCTGAGTCTTCAGATTGGGCGAGGTGGCTCGAATGGGTCGGCGCCTACCTGAAGACTGAAGACTGAGG
>JANXPB010000133.1 GCA_025357545.1 Holophagaceae bacterium | reverse complement strand
CG
Source organism: Holophagaceae bacterium (assembly GCA_025357545.1). Classification (GTDB taxonomy): domain Bacteria; phylum Acidobacteriota; class Holophagae; order Holophagales; family Holophagaceae; genus JANXPB01. The sequence continues at coordinate 5,445 of JANXPB010000133.1, read as the reverse complement.
GCCGCCGGGGCCGACACCACGCCCCTCGTCGCAGACTTCCTTCGCCGCACGGCTGGAGATATCGCGCGGCGCGAGGTAGTTGCCGATGGTGTACGGGATGACGAAATAGCCGTCGGCGAGGCCTTGCATAAGCGCGCTCGCGCCGAGGCGGTTGGCGCCGTGATCGGAGAAGTTCGCTTCGCCGAGGACGAAGAGGCCGGGCAGGTTCGACATCAGGTTGTAGTCCACCCAGAGGCCGCCCATCGTATAATGGACGGCAGGGTAAATGCGCATCGGTTGCTCGTAGGCGTTCTCGTTGGTGATCTGGTGATAGATGTCGAAAAGGTTCCCGTAGCGCTCCTTGATCGTGGGCTGGCCAAGGCGCTTGATCGCATCGGCAAAATCCAGATAGACACCGAGTCCGCCAGGGCCGACGCCGCGACCGTCGTCGCACGCTTCCTTGGCAGAACGCGAGGAGATGTCGCGCGGGGCGAGGTTGCCGAAGCTTGGATATTTCCGTTCGAGGTAGTAGTCGCGCTCGTCCTCGGGAACCCGTGCGGGTGGGCGCGTGTCGCCTTTCTTTTTCGGCACCCACACCCGTCCGTCGTTGCGCAAAGACTCGCTCATCAGCGTGAGCTTGGACTGGTAGTCGCCGGCGACGGGGATGCAGGTCGGATGGATTTGCGTGTAGCAAGGATTCGCGAAGAGCGCGCCGCGTTTGTAGGCGCGATACGCGGCGGTCACGTTGCAGCCTTTGGCGCTGGTCGAGAGGTAGAAGACGTTGCTGTAGCCTCCGGTGCAGAGCAGGACGGCGTCCGCGGCGTGCGAGGAGATCGCGCCCGTGACCATGTCGCGCACGACGATGCCTTTAGCGTGGCCATCGACGACCACGACATCGAGCATTTCCGTCCGCGGAAACATCTGGACCGACTTCTCCGCAATCTGCCGGCAGAGCGCGGAGTAAGCGCCGATGAGGAGTTGCTGGCCGGTCTGGCCGCGGGCGTAAAAGGTCCGCGAAACCTGAGCGCCGCCGAAGCTGCGATTGGCCAGCAGCCCACCGTATTCGCGCGCAAATGGGACACCCTGGGCCACGCATTGGTCGATGATGTCGACACTGACTTCCGCCAGCCGGTGCACGTTGGCTTCCCGGGCACGGAAATCCCCGCCCTTCACGGTGTCGTAGAAGAGGCGGAAGACGCTGTCACCGTCATTGTGGTAGTTCTTCGCGGCATTGATGCCGCCCTGGGCCGCGATGGAGTGGGCGCGGCGCGGCGAGTCCTGGTAGCAGAAGCATTCGACCTCATAGCCCAGCTCCGCCATGGATGCGGCGCCGGCGGCTCCCGCCAGGCCGGAGCCCACCATGATGATCTTGTATTTACGCTTGTTGGCGGGGTTCACCAACTTCATATCGTTCCGGTATTTCTCCCACTTCTTCTCGAGCGGGCCGTCGGGGATGTTCGATTTCAATTCCATGGCGGACCCTTAGCGGACGAAGCCGGTGAGCACGGCGATGGGGAAGGAGACGTTGCCGAGCACCACCACGGCGGTCACGACCGTGGCGAGGCCTTGCCGCAGCCCGTTGTAGCGGGGGTGCGAGAGGCCGAGAGTCTGGAGCATCGACCAGATCCCATGGTGCAGGTGCGAGGCCAGGCAGAGCATGGCGATGATGTAGAAGGCCGACACCCAGGGCACCTGGAAGCCCGCCACCACGTTGTGGAAGACCTTGCCGTGCTCGAAGACGGGATGGACTGTGCCGAGGGTCAGGTGCAGCAGGTGGTAGATGATGAAGATGAACAAAATGCCGCCACTCCAGCGCATGAAGCGGGACCCGAAGGTCGAAGCCTGGTACTGCTGCTCCCGGTAGCCGATGGGCCGCGCGGCGAGGTTCATCCGGGTGAGGCCGGCGGCCGCCCAGATGTGAAGCCCAACGGCCGCCAGCAGGCTGGCCCGGGCGATCCAGATGCCCCCGCCGTGCAGGAAGGTGCGTAGAAAGTGGCCGTAGGCGTCGAGCGCCGGCTCGCCGTCGTGGGCGGGAAGGTAGAGCTGGAGGTTGCCAACCATATGGGCCACCACGAAGCCGACGAGCATGATGCCGGTGACGGCCATCACGATCTTCTTCCCAATGGAGGATCCGAAGAATCCGGCTCCTGTCTGCATCAAACCTCCCATGTCAAGGCGCGACGAACGGAACGATGGTCGGGGCGTGGTCAGGCATCAGAGCTTGGTCACCAGTTCCTTGACCGCGGCGATGCTCACTTCCAGGTTGGCCTGCTCCTCGGGGAGCAGTTCCAGCTGGATGACCTGCTCGACGCCGTCCTTGCCCAGCTTGGCCAGGACGCCGAGGTAGAGGTCCTTCACGCCATATTCTCCATTTAGCAGCACCGCGCAGGGCAGCAGCTCCTTGCGGTCGTTGAGGATGGCGTCCACCATCTCTACGGCGCTGGAGGACGGCGCGTAATACGCGCTGCCAGTCTTCAAGTAGTTGACGATCTCGATGCCGCCGTTGCGGGTGCGGTCGGCGATGGCGTCGATGGTCGCCTTGTCCAGGAAGCGGTCCACGGGAATGCCCGAGATGGTGGCGTAGCGCATGAGCGGCACCATCGTGTCACCATGGCCGCCCAGCACGAAGGCCTGGACATTCTTGACGGAGACCTTTGCGGCGTCGGCGATGAAATGGCGCATGCGGGCGCTATCCAGCACGCCGGCCATGCCGATGACGCGCTTGGAAGGGAAGCCAGTAGCCTTCAGCGCCACGTGGCACATGGCGTCCAGGGGGTTGGACACGATGATGAGGATGGCCTCGGGGCTGTACTTGGCGATCTGCTCGCAGACGCTGCCGACGATGCCCGCGTTGGTTTTCAGCAAGTCATCGCGGCTCATGCCGGGCTTGCGGGGCAGGCCCGCCGTGACCACCACCACATCGGAATCCGCGGTGGCCTCGTAGTTGTTGGAGCCGACGATGGCCATGTCGAAGCCTTCCACCGGAGCGGATTCCATCATGTCGAGGGCCTTGCCTTGGGGGATGCCCTCGGCGATGTCCACCATCACCACGTCCGCCAGGCCTTTTTCGATGATCCGCTGGGCGGCCGTGGCCCCCACGAAGCCCGCACCCACCACCGTGACCTTGCGCCGTCCGCTGCGATTCATAGCGTCTCCCGAAACGTGGATGGCCCCGCCACCCCAAACGATCTAGGAGTACCACGGAGGGGCGTCTCCTCAAAGCCAAAAGCCCGTTTGTCCGGCATGTCTTCCACTCGCCCATCCAGGGTTTCCGGGGCCTCAGCCTTCCTAGCCCGGCTTTGTGATCGACGGCATACTTCCCATCGGCGACCGATTCCCGCCAGGCCTTGCGGCGCTCCGGCCGGGTTGGGTACAGTAACGGACATACGGCTGATCTCAGAAAGTCTGCGATTTCGAGCGGCTCCGTTCTAGTTCCGGAGTTCCGGCGCCCATGTCTCATTGCCTGCATGGACCGGGACGACCTTTAAAGGCTAATGACTGTTGGGAGGTTCAATGAACAACCTGGGTACCTGCATGGCGACGATGAAACGTCTTTGCGAACACCTGACGTCCACCCGCCTTTTCAAGGGCGTGGCGGTGCTGCTGCTCGCCCTGGTCCTTGCCCCCCCAGCCTTCGCCGGCGGCGAGGCGGATCTGAAGATCCCTTCGTTGAAGGAACAGATCTTCATGGGGACAACGGGCCACAACCTTCTGCTCATCGGGCTCTTCATCTGCCTGCTCGGCATCGGTTTCGGCCTGGTGCAGTACGGCCAGATCCGGGACCTTCCGGTCCATAAGTCGATGCTGGAAATCTCCGAACTCATCTATGAGACCTGCAAGACCTACCTGGTCACTCAGATCAAGTTCATCGCCATGCTCTGGGCGTTCATCGCCGCCATCATGGTGTGGTACTTCAAGTTCATGTCGCATATGGGCTGGAATCAGGTGTTGGTGATCCTGTTCTTCTCCGTCATCGGCATCCTGGGTTCCGTGGCAGTGGCCTGGTTCGGCATCCGCATCAACACCTTCGCCAACTCGCGCACGGCCTTCGCCAGCCTTGGCGGCAAACCCTATCCGACCATGGAGATCCCCCTGAAGGCGGGCATGTCCATTGGCATGCTGCTGATCTCGGTCGAACTTTTCCTCATGCTGTCGATCCTGCTCTTCATCCCCGGCAAGGCCGCTGGGCCCTGCTTCATCGGCTTCGCCATCGGCGAGTCCCTGGGCGCCGCCGCCCTCCGCATCGCGGGCGGCATTTTCACCAAGATCGCCGACATCGGCTCCGATCTCATGAAGATCGTCTTCAAGATCAAGGAAGACGACGCCCGCAACCCCGGTGTCATAGCCGACTGCGTGGGCGACAACGCGGGCGATTCCGTCGGCCCCACCGCGGATGGCTTCGAGACCTACGGCGTCACCGGCGTCGCGCTCATCACCTTCATCCTGCTGGCAGTCAACGAGAAGGCCGCCGGCCCCAATTTCCAGGCCATCCAGGTTTCGCTGCTGGTGTGGATTTTCGTGATGCGAGTGGGCATGGTCATCACCTCAGCGGGCTCCTACTTCCTGAATGGCTTCTGGTCCAAGATGCGGTTCGGTACCGCCGCCAAGTTCGATTTCGAAACCCCGCTGACCACCCTCGTGTGGCTGACTTCTATCGTCTCCATCGTGATCACCTACATCCTTTCCTGGATGCTCATCGGCAACCTGCCGGACCACCTGTGGTGCAAGCTTTCGACCATCATCACGTGCGGCACGTTGGCGGGCGCCTTGATCCCCGAACTGGTGAAGCAGTTCACTTCCACCAATTCCGGCCATGTCCGCGAAGTGGTGACCGCCTCCAAAGAGGGCGGCGCCTCCCTCAACATCATCTCAGGCCTGGTGGCGGGTTATTTCTCCGCCTACTGGATGGGCCTCACCATCGTCGGCCTCATGGGCGCGGCCTACTACGTCTCGACCTTCGGCCTCGGCAGCTTCATGGAGGCTCCGGCGATCTTCTCCTTCGGCCTGGTGGCCTTCGGCTTCCTGGGCATGGGCCCCGTCACCATCGCCGTGGACTCCTATGGTCCCGTGACCGACAACGCCCAGTCGGTCTACGAGCTTTCCACCATCGAGGAGATTCCGGGCATCGAGGCGGAGATCCAGAAGGACTTCGGCTTCAAGCCTGATTTCGAGAACGGTAAGATGTACCTGGAAGAGAATGATGGCGCGGGCAACACCTTCAAGGCCACCGCCAAGCCCGTGCTCATCGGCACCGCTGTTGTGGGCGCCACCACGTTGATCTTCTCCATCATCCAGATGCTCAACAACAAGTTCGGCGTGGACCAGGTCTACCGGGGGCTCTCGATCATCAATCCCCTCTTCCTACTGGGCCTCATCACCGGCGGCGCCATCATCTTCTGGTTCTCCGGCGCGGCCTGCCAGGCCGTCGCCACCGGCGCCTACCGGGCGGTGGAATTCATCAAGCAG
>JANXPB010000127.1 GCA_025357545.1 Holophagaceae bacterium | reverse complement strand
TCTTCGGTGCTGGTGGCGGTGATGGTGAAGGGTCCGCCCGGCGCGGCCGGGGCCGTCCATACCCCCGTAGCCGCCACGATGGAACCACCAGAGGCGGTCCAGGTGGCGGTGTTGGTGACACCGCCGGTGACGGTGGCGGTGAAATTCGTGACGGTGCTGACGGTGCGGGTGGGGCTGGCGGGTGAGACTGGGCCCACAGAGATCACAGCACCGGAATTCACGGTCAGGGCCGCCGAATTGGAGGTCGTACTGCCCGCGCAGGAAGTTACGACACAGTTGTAGCTCCCGGTATCCGCCACGATGGTGGGGTTGATGGTCAGGGTGGCCGTGAGGGCGCCCGAGATGCTTCCGCCATTGGTAAGGTCCGCCACGCCCTTACGCCACTGGTAGGTGATCGGCTGGCTGCTGCTGGCCACCACGCTGAAGGATGCGCTGGCGGGAGCTGTCACGGTCACATTGGTGGGCTGCGTGGTGATGCTGGGAATGGCGGGAGGAGCCGTACCAAACTGCCAGATGCCCCGACCCCAGGTGGAAGCACGCAGGAAGTAGGCCTGAGGGTTGACATAGAGGTCCGTCACCCGGACCTGAGGCAGGCCGGTTCCCATGAGGCTCCAATTGGCACCCGCGTTGGTGCTGCGGTAGACGCCCAACCAAGTGGCGGTGTACAGCGTATTCACATCCGTGGGATCCACCACGATCTTGGTGACCGGCACATCCGGCAGGCCCGTCTCCGAGGCGGCCCAGGTGGTGCCGCCGTCTGCGGATTTCACTACGTGGATGGAATTGGCGTTCTGGCTTTCCGAGGTGACATAGATGGTGTTGTTGTCCGCCCAGGCCACATTGGCGTTGAAACCTTGATAGGTGCGTGCGCCCACGGCGGGGACCAGGGTGTTGAGGATTTTCTCGACCCAGGCCCCGCCACCATTGACGGTTAGCAGGAGGCCCCCACCATTGCCGGCCGCGCCGATGCGGTTGATGTCTCCAGGAGCCACGCCGATGCCGTGGCTGACGGAACGGACGAAGCGCCCGGCAGAGATGCCGCCACTGCCGGCGGTGCCAATGGTGGACCAGGTGCTGGAACTGCTTATGAAGATCTTCTTTGAATTCGTCCCAGAGCCGCTGTTGCCATAGGTGAAAAACACGTTGCCGGTGGCGTCGGCGGTGCCGGCGGGGGTGATGATGGGCGTCACGAAGTAATAGCTGGCCCCATTGTCAGCGTTGCCCGTGCTGCCGAGACCGCCCACGAAATTGGCCCACTTCGTTTGATCGTCCGCCGGCGGCGTGGCCTTTTGGATGGCGTTGTACACGTAGGTGCTCAAGGCGGCCACATTGGTGGCTTGGCTCCAGCCCACACCGAATCCATCGCCACCGCGGGTCTGGTCGAACACCGAAGTTCCACCGATGCGGTTGTGGGTGCCATTGTCCTGGAGGCCCGCCAAGACCCCATCGGTGCTGCAGAGATTATTGGGGGCGGTACCAGTGGTGGGCGACGTGGGGCTCGAAGCCATGGCATAGATCAAGTGGGTCGCCAGCCCGACGTTTTTGGTGTCATCCCAAGCCGGTAAGGCAGACCCGGGATCGGCAGACCAGAAGATGCCGCCGTCATTGCCGAAAAAGATGCGCTTGTTCCCCGCGATGTTCGACATGGCCGCGCAGTGGTGGTCAGCGTGGGAGTAGGGGAAGGAGGCGAAGGCTGCCCGTGGCAGCCAGTTGGTCAGCAGGGTCCAGGTGGAGCCGCCATCCAGAGTGCGGGCGGTCGAGAGATTGCCGCCAAGGTAAACGGTGTTCCGGCCCGCATCGGTAGAATCCACCAGGATCATGTGGTTGTAGAAGGCCTGGGTGTTCATCAGGTTCATGTTTCCCTGATCGGAATTGGAATTCGCCGGAACCTTGGCATTGATGTTGAGCGCGACCCAGTTCTGGCCGCCGTCCGTAGACCGGAAAAGATCCTGCTGGTTTGCGTCATTGGTGTTGGCGGCGAAGCAGTAGACCGTCGCATCACCCGGAAGGCCCACCGCGAGGGTCATGCGGCCCACGCCGGTGATCACCGTGCCCGTATTGGTGATGGGCGCCCAGGTGGCGCCAAGATCGGTGCTGATGACAAGAGCGCCCACGCCGCCTACCTCAGTGCTGGCCAGCCAACCAGCGCTGGTTTTGACGAGGCTCCAGATCTCCTTGCCATCCACATCGGTATCGGCGTTGCGGGCGTAGGTGGCACCGCCATCGGTGGAGCGCCAAAGGCCTACGTTGGTGCCTGCCAGGACGATGTCCTGGGCTTGGGTGATGTCCACGCCCAAGGCGGGAACCCTGGTGGCGGTCCGGGTGGCATCGCTAAGCTGGATGGGTGCGCTCCAAGTGGAGGCCGCGTTCGAAGTCTTGATCATGAAGCCGCCGACATTGAAGTCGAAGGGATCACCCTCACCCATATAAATCACGGTGCCGGCGCCGGTGGTGACCCGGCCAAAAGCTGCGGAGCCACCGGCGGTGCTGCCCACAGCGTCGGTCGTTGCCGTCCAGGTGGTCGGCGCGCCGCTGATGAAATTGGTGCTCTTCCAAAGGCCGCCGCCGGCACTCAGGATGTAGACCGTCTCCGGATCCACGGTGTCCAAAAGGATGGTGCGCAGGCGACCACTGTTGACCTTGGTCAGCGTCACACCGTTCTGGATTTTGTTGGAGCTGGTGGGCCCGAGGGGAGCCCAGGTGGTTCCTGCGACCACAGGCATCAGAACATCGCTCTGGAAGTTGAGGGGATACTTCCCACGCTCTGCGGCGGCTTCGGTGAACAGTCGCTGCATGAAATCAGCAGTCAGGTCTCCGCCCATGCGTGCGCGCATCCACTCCATGTGCCCCATGGGATCGTCCCCCTGGGGTTCGTGCTCGCCCCCTGGTTCCAAGCTCCGCTTCCAATCCTTGAGGATCTGGCTCCGATAGGGCTCTCGATCCTGCAGAGCCTCCTGGACCTGCTGCTTTTCAGGGGCGGGGGAGGCCACCTGGGCCACCACAGCAAGGCTCCCGAAGAGCCAGAGCACCATGAGGGTGAGTGCGGAAAGGACACGCTTGAAGGACATGGTGGCTCCGTGCAAAGACGATCAAACCCGGTTGGAACTTGCCCCTAAGCCGCGGTTCCTCGTCCGGGGAGGGGGGGAAACCTCGGGCCTTGAGGGTGCGGGCGGGGATAATTTCGAAAGAATTTGGGATCGAGACGAAAACGGATCCTTCCCGGACAAGCAGAGAGGATCCGCGCATTTGGTGACCAGGACCCCAATTGGAACAGGGATATCCCGCTAGGAACCATGAAATCCCCATGCATCCCGGTGAATTTAACTTCAGATTGTTTTAAGGTCGAAATTTGGCGGCCAAGAACAGGGCGGATCACCCACCGCCTTGCGGCCCAGCATGCCTCTCCCGCCTGCAGCGGGCGCTCGCTCAGGGCACCACTGGCTGAAGGGCCCGGATGAAGGGCGGCCCCATGGGTGAACCGCTCAAAACACCTTTACGTTGAGGGCACCTTCGGGGGGCTTGGAATCGCTGATCTGGATGCGGCCGGCGGCATCGGACCACTGGTAGATCGTGCTCTTTTTGGCTGTGGCCACCTGCTCGATGGTGGGGACGACTTTTTCATCCACCTCGAAACCACCGCGGCCCTTCTTCAACAGGGCCATGGCGCCGGCGGCCTTGGGATCCGCCTGCACCAGCCGCCGCTGCCAAAGGTCCATGACCCGGGGCACATAGGCGCGGGTTTCCCGGAAGGGCGGAATGCCGTTGTAGCGGTCCACGGCCTTTTCGCCAGCGTTGTAGGCTGCGATGACCTTGGCGCCGTCCCCTTGGAAATAGCCCATCAGCCACTTCAGGTATTTCGTCCCGCCGATGATGTTCTGACGGGGATCAAAGGGGTTCGTGATGCCGAAACGAAGTGCCGTGGCGGGCATGAGCTGCATCAGTCCAAGGGCGCCCGCGTGGCTCCTGGCTTTGTCATAGAAGGCGCTCTCGGCCTGGATGATGGCCCGGGCCAGCCAGGGGTCCACGCCGTTGGCGGTGGCGATTTCGTCCACCATGGCCAGCAGTTCAGGGCTGCGGAGCACCCGGCCCATCTCGATCTTGGTGATGGCCAGCTGGATGTGGGCCACGCCCACGTGTTGCAGGGTGAGCCCCCGCCCGTCCACGGCCGCGGGGGGCAGATTGTTGATGATCAGGCGGCCGTTTTTGTCGGTGTAGGTGTAGATGTAGGATTGCGGCTCGGCGGAAGCGCGCCGCCGACTGCGGGGTTTGGCGGCATCCGCGGCGACCAGCGCCGGGATGAGCAGGAACAGGGGAGCGATCTTCATCGTTTCCATTATACGGTTCCTGGTGAAGAGGTTCAGAGCGCCGCCAGGAAAGCCTCGACTTCATGCCAATCCCGCGAGATTGGAAAGGGCGGCAGGGCGGCCCTCACCTGCGCTGCATAGCGCTTACCGTTCGGGTCCTCGTGGGGCAGCATCAAGCGGGGATCCAGAATGCAGACTACGCCCCGGTCCTGCTTGGTACGGATAAGGCGGCCGATCCCCTGCTTGAGCTTCAATGTCATGGCGGGCACCTGGATGCCGATGAACCCCAGGCCCTGGCGCTGGGCGTCGGCTTCGCGGATGCGCGCCTGCAGCACGGGGTCGTCCGGCGGTGCGAAGGGCAGGCTGGTGACGATGACCAGACTGAGGGCCTCGCCGGGCATGTCCACGCCCTGCCAGAAGCTGGCCAGGCCCAGCAGCGCTGAGTTGGGCGTCTTCTGGAAGCGCTCCATGAGCAGGTGCCGGGAGAGGCCGTCCCCTTGGGTGAAAAAGGTGATGTCAGGCAGGGCCGCCTCCAGCCTGGGTTTGAAGGCCACGAGCATGCGGCGGCTGGTGAACAAAATGAGAGCTCGGCCCTTGGAGGCGCGAAGGAGCCGCGCCATGGCCTCGAGGCTGGCCTCCACCCAAGCGGGTTCCCCCACGCCGTCCCTTGCGGCACGGCGCTCCGGAAGGCCTGGTGGGACAAAGAGCAACCCTTGGGTTTCGAAGGCGAAGGGGCTCTCCACCAGGACCGCGCGCGCGGCTTCCTCCTCGCTCAAGCCCAGGCGGAGTTTCAGACCGTTGAAGCCGCGGCCGTCGCGCAGGGTGGCCGAGGTCATCACCACCGTATCGAAGCCCCGCCGCAGATGCTGGTGGAAGAACGGGCGGACGTCCACGGGATTAGCCTTGAAGACGAAGCTGTGGGGCCCCTCGCGGCTCAGGGTCGAAACCCAGCCATCGGGTTGCGCGAAGATCTGCTCCATGCGCTGGAAGGCCAACCCCACGCGCTCGGCGAGTTTGCGCCAAGCCAGGGCATCGGGGCTGGCCTCGGAGGCTGTCGAGGCCAGCCGCTGGGTCTCCTGCCAGGCCGCCTGGCCGGCGGAGAGCCACGCCAGCACAGCCTCCGCCACATCATGGAAGGAAAGCCGCGGGTCGCCGAACCCGAAGGTGCCGGAGTCGTGGGGCAGCCGGGCGAGCAGCTCCTGCCAGGCGTCCTCCCATGGCTTCATCAGGGTTTCCAAGGCCGCACCCTCAGGCTCCTTGGCAGCCTCGTCCGCGAGGTCCCGGAACAGCATGGTCATGGCGCGGTTGGACCACTGTTCCGCGCAGCTATCCGTGAGCTGCTCCTCGATTTCGTGGGCTTCGTCCAGAACCAGTATCGGCGCATCCGGTAGCACTTGGCCGAAGGCGGATTCCCGCAACACGCGATCCGCCAGCAGCAGGGCATGATTGACGATGACCAGATCAGCCTCCCCGATCTCCTGCCTGAGGAGGGTCAGGTGGCAGTCCTCGAACCGCGGGCACTGCTTGCCGGTGCAGCGCTCGGCCCGGGCATTGAGCTTGTCCCACAGCTCCGATTCCCCCTCCCCGAAGCGGCCCAGTTCCTCGCGGTCGCCGCGCTCGGTGGTTTTGGCCCAAGCCCCAAGGGCCAGCCAAAGGCCATGGTCCGGGACGGTCATTTCCGAGGGCGGGTGGACCTCCATCTGTTCCCACGCGGCCTTGCAGAGGTAGTTGCTGCGGCCCTTGGCGACCACGGCCTTGATGTCCCGCCCCAGGATGCCGCTGGCCCTCGGCACGTCCTCTTCCAAGAGCTGCCGCTGCAGCTGCTTGGTGCGGGTGGCCACCAGCACCGGGCGGTGCTGCGCCGCCAGGGCTGGGATCAGGTAGCCCAGAGATTTCCCGGTGCCGGTGCCTGCCTCGATGGCCTGAACCAGGGCATGGGGCCGGGTTTCGGGGTCGCAGCCCGCATCCCGCCAGTGCTTTCGTTGTTCGGCGCCTGCTTCGATCGCGTCCCACACCAGTGCCGCCATGTGCGCCTGTCCTGGCCGCTCCTCGGCTCCTGGGAAGCACGCATAAAGCCGACCCTCGGGAGGCGCGAAGTAGCTGTCCATGGGGTGCGGCATCGCACCAGTGTGGCCGAAAAAAGGGCGAAAGAGGTGCTCCGCCGCGCATTCACCCTGCGTGGCTCAGAACCCGGAGGCCGGTAGGGTTGGGCCGCCCAGGGTGGTGAGGATCAGGTGCTCCACGTTGCCAGATTTCAGTTCCGCGGCAAGGACTGCGGGGTATTCATTCGGCCCTCCAGGTTCGTTAGCCTTGGGCAGGATGCCGACCGAGAGGTTGCGACCCCCCTCTTTGGCGCGGTAGAGGGCTGCGTCGGCGATGTCCAGCACCTGCTCCCAGCCCACTGCGGCGGGCCGCTCAACCAGAAAAGGAAAAAGGGCGTAGCCGATGGAGCAGGTCAGATGCAGGTGCTGGCCCGAAGGCAGCAGGAAATCGTGGGCCGCCACGCGCTCGCGGATGCGCTCCGCCAGCCGCACCGGCGGATCCCGGTCGGTGCCCCGGGCCATGATGACGAATTCCTCGCCGCCCCAGCGGGCCACCAGATCACTGGACCGCCCGCAGGCCTCGATCACCCGGGCCAGTTGTTGCAGCACCGCGTCGCCAGCGCCGTGGCCGTGGACATCGTTCACGCGTTTGAAATGATCCAGGTCCAGCATGAGCAGCCCGATGCTGAACTGGGGACCTGTTGGCCGCATCCAGGACCGGACGGCCAGATCAGCTTCCATGGTCATGAATTCCGTGAGGGCCCGCCGGTTCCGCAGGCCGGTGAGGTTGTCGTGGTACGCGGAATCGCGCAATTTGAGCGTCAGCAGAATGCTCTCCCGGAAGGAGACGTGGGCATGGTGGCCCACGACGACGAGGGACACGATGTAGACGCAGATGAGCAGGACGAACATGGCTCCGAAGTCGGGTTGCGGGTACAAGGCCGACATGATGGCCAGCGAGCCCAGGTTCGGCAGTAGGTAGACCAAATAGGTCCCGAAATTGGGCGCCATGGTGATCGCAGCCCCAGACATGATGCCGGTTTGGCAAATGGCGAGGAGGCCCACCTGGGCCAGGGTCATGTTTGGCAAGGCCACCACGTTGAGGGCCGCCAGGCCCAGGCTCGTAAGGCCGGCGCCGCCTAGAAAGACCACGCGCAGCTGTCCCATGGACAGACCCCGGTCCCGGAGCTGCTTCAACCGGAAGGTGAGGATCAAACGCAGGAGGCTCACCAGCCCCAGACCGAGAAAGATCCACGGTAGGGCCGGGAGGCGGTGCATCAACGGGCCCAGGATCACATAGACCATGGCCAGAACCACCGCCAAGGCCAGTACCGCCGCCTTCGACCGGACATACAGTTCTTCGGTCAGGCGTTCGGCGAGATCCGCGGCCAAAGTGGATTCCATGTTGGTGTTGAGTTGAACCGTACCCATGGAGTCCTCCTGGGCTAACTGAAAAGGGACAGGCTGGCGGAAAACCGAGCTACGTGAAGCGACCTAGAAGGTTGGAAATCCGGATCAAGGCAGTCGACCGAGGTTCCGGCCATTGAGGGAAAGGGCGATCAAGCGCTGGTGGCCCCCTTCGAACACCGGGACATAGCTGACGTGCACTGGGCCTTCAGGAGAGACCGTGCCCTGGGGCACTTCGAACTTGAGCGAATTGCCGTTCAGTTCCACCAGCAGGTAGGCCTGGCCGTTCTCATTCACGAGACCGCGGGAGGTGCCCTGCCCGTTCCGAGGCGCCGAGAGCAAGCGGACATCATTCTTCTCCAGCCATCCTGCCGAGACCACCCGGATTTTCAATACGGCCGTGCCCGAGGCGGAGGCCGAACCCGCGCTGGCGGAGATCAGGGGGAGGCAGGCTAGGGCGAGGGTGAGGATACTTGGCAGACGCATACCGATCCCCTTTTTGGGAAGGTCCTGACCGCCCTTCAGAGGGCCGTGGATTTTGGGTGCCCCAGATCCGGGGTCACAAACCTAGAGCAGGTTGTATGCCAAATGGAATATCGGCTATATCTATTTAATAATTAAGTATTTACAAATTTTGCGAGATTCAAACGAGGCCTAAATTCCAGATATTAGATTCCAAATTCTAAAATTCGGACAAATCAGGACTGGGATTTCCGCGCCCCCAAGCGCTGCACTCGTTGATAGAGCGAGCTGCGAGAGATATCCAGCTTGCGGGCCGCTTCATCCACCCGCCCGCCGCAGGCGTCCAGCACCAGCTGGATGTGCCGGCTCTCGACCTCCGCCAAGGTCAGCGAGGCATCCCCCTCGGCCACGGGCCCCTGGACCGAGGCGCCCAGCTGGAAATCCGTCGGATGCAAGGTCGGCCCCTGGCGGTAGATGATGGCGCGCTCCAGGGCGTTCTTCAGTTCCCGGATATTCCCGCGCCAGTGGTGGCTGGCCAGCAGCCGTTCGGTGGGCGGGGAAATGGCCAGGGTTCCGCACTGCCATTCCGAAGCGAAGCGTTCCAGGAAATAGGTCGCCAGGGGCACGATGTCCTCCCGCCGCTCGCGCAGGGGGGGCACGTTGATGGGCAAGCCGCCCACGCGGTAGTAGAGGTCGCCCCGGAACCGGCCCTCGGCGACCAGTTGGGGAAGGTCCTTGTGGGTGGCTCCGATGAGGCGGGCGTCCACAGTGCGGTCTTCGGTGCCGCCTAGGTGGCGGTACTGCCGTTCCTCGATGGCTTTCAGGATCTTGGGCTGGACGCTCAGGTCCATGTCGCCGATCTCATCCAGAAATATGGTGCCGCGGTGCGCGATCTCCATAAGGCCGGGCTTGGCGCTGATGGCGCCCGTGAAGGCGCCCTTCTCGTGGCCGAAGAGGTCGCTTTCCAGTAGTTCCTTGCTCAGGCCGGCGCAGTTCATCTCGACGAAGGCGCTGCTGTTCCGGGGACCGTGGTTGTGGATCCACCGGGCCAGCGCGCTCTTCCCTACGCCAGTCTCCCCCTGGATGAGCACGGGGCGGTCCAGCATCACCACCTTTTTCACCTGTTCTTCCAGCCGCGCCACCGCGGGGCTGGTGCCGAAAAACGGGTTCACGGCGAAGCGGATCTTGCGGCTTTCCTCGGCCAGGGTCCGCTTGCGCTGCCGGAGCCGCTCCAGCAGCCGGTCCAGCACCACTTCCAGAGCCGCCGGATCCACCGGTTTGCTCAGGAATTGTTCGGCCCCGGCCCGCACCGCCTCCACGGCCCGGTGGATGGAATCCGGGTCCAGGAGAAGCAGGATGGGCACTTCCGAATCCATCTCCCGCAAACGCCGGATGGATTCCAGAGCTTCGCCGCCCTCCAGGTCCCGGTCCAGAAGCACCACGTCCGGGCGGTGGAGGGCGAAGGCCTGCTCCGCGTCCGCCAGGCTGTCCACCTGGTGGACCTCGAAGCCCTGGGCTTTCACCAGCCGGGTGTGCAGGCCCGGGCGGCCACTCTCCACGACCAGGATCTTCCCCCTCGGCATGAAGCCCTCCTGTTTCGATACCACCATAGTTCATCGCCGCCCGGCGGCCCAATGAGCCCCACGGTCACGGACCGTGGTCCCGGGTCACAAGCGGCCAGGGCCGGAACGGGCGGTGAACCCTCTTGATACTTTCTTGATGCCTTGGCCACGCACCTTGAGGCCATGTTGATCATCGCCCTCCTAGCCTTCACACAGATCCAAGGAGGTAGTTCAGATGGCAAGCAATCTTGGAATTCGGACGCTGGTCCTGGCAGGCGTCGGCGCCTGCGGGCTGCAGGCGCAAAGCCCGGCGGGCCCCAGTCTCGCACCGGTGTCGGCCCAAGCTTCGGCGCCGGCCCCCGCGAAAGCCACTGAACCCTTCGCGTTCGGGGACTTCTCCTGGCTCAACGGCGGCGGCCGCCAGAAGGAGGCGGTCCTCGATTCGAAGTACTTCACTGGCGAATTCAGGGCCGACGTGAACTACGTCTACGACTTCAACCACCCCTTGGACCACACCCTGGTGGGCTCCAGCGAGCTGGGCCGCACAAACGAGGTCCACGTCCAGCAGCTGGGCATCGGCGGTGATTTCCATTGGGAGAACGTGCGGGGCCGGCTCATGACTCAGTTCGGGCTCTACTCAACCATGACGCCCCGGAACGACGCGAGCCCGACCAAGGGGCAATGGCAGACCGACAACGCCTACCGCTACGTGTCGGAAGCCTATGGCGGCTACCACTGGGATGTGATGAACGGCGTCAACCTGGATGCCGGCATCTTCATGTCCTACGTTGGCCTTTTCAGCTACTACAACTTCGACAACTGGGCCTATCAGCCCTCCTATGTGTCCTCCAACACCCCCTGGTTCTTCAATGGCCTGCGGCTGCAGGTGTTCCCCAGCGACAAATTGAAGTTGGAAGTGTGGGTCACCAACGGCTGGCAGTCCTACAACATGTTCAACAACACGCCGGGCATCGGCGGGAACATCACCTGGTCGCCGAACAGCAGCGTCCGGATCGTCTCGAACGACTACTTCCTGGGCGCCGACACCCTTGGGAATCAGAAGCGGACGCGCCGGCACACGGACAACAGCCTGGAAGTGAAGTACTGGGACCAGCCCGACCATTTCCTGTCCAAGATGGCCGTCACAATCACCGGCGACCTGGGCGATGAGCAGGGCGGCGGCGTGAGCCGATCGGGCACGGCCACGGAGCCCAAGCAGTACTTCGCCGGATGGATGGTCTACAACCGCTTCTAGTTCGCCCATGACCGTCATGCCATCACCCTCGGCGGCGGCGCCATCACCAATCCCGGCCGCTACCTGGTGCTGGTGCCGCCCATCAACGGCGCCACCGCCGCCTCGGGCACGCCCTACTTCACGGCGAACCCCGGCGACCCCTACCATGCGTGGGATTGGTCGGCCACCTACGACTACATGCCCAACCAATGGATCACCTTCCGAGGCGAATTCAACCGGCGCGGCGCGAACATCCCCTACTTCGCGGGCTCCGGCGGCGTGACGCCGCCCGGAGGCAACCTGGGTGCCCCCGGTTCCGTCGTGCCGGACTGGGTGCCTGATCTCCGCAAGACCGAGAGCCGGATGACCTTCGCTCTGCTCGTGAAATTCTGACCCGCCCCTCCCGGAACGGTGCGCGCATGCTCATGCCCTGGTTCATTCCGCTCGCCCCTGGGGTCGCCTACGCCGGCACCCGGCTGGCGGTGGACCACCACCGACGGAAGTCCGCCCGCCTAGGTGAGCCGCTCTTCCTGCTGCTCCTGGCGTGGTGCCCTTTCCTGGTCTGGATCATCGCCCAGTTCATCTCCTTCGATCCGAGGCACCCATGAGTCCCACCCTCCTCGCCGCCGCCCTGTTCGCCCTGGGACTCCTCGGCTATCTCGCCTTCGCCTTACTGAAGCCGGAGAAGTTCCAATGAGCCACGCCTGGATCCAGAACATCCTCTATTTGATTCTGCTCCTCGGCCTCGCCTTCCCTCTGGGCGCCTTCATGGGCCAGGTCATGGAAGGGGAGCGGACCTTCCTCCACCCGGTCTTGGGTCCAGTGGAGCGCGGGCTCTACCGCCTGATGGGCATCCAAGGCGAGGAGGAGATGGGCTGGGCGGCCTACGCCTGG
>JANXPB010000043.1 GCA_025357545.1 Holophagaceae bacterium | reverse complement strand
GAAGGGGGCCTGCAGGATCTCAGCATCAGCCGCACGTCCATCCAATGGGGCATTCCGGTTCCCGGCGATGAGAAACACGTCATCTATGTGTGGTTCGACGCGCTACTGAACTATCTGACCGGCGCGCCGGAAGGGGCCTGGCCACCAGATCTGCAAATTGTGGGCAAGGACATCCTGCGCTTCCACGCGGTCTACTGGCCGGCCTTCCTCATGGCCATGGGCCTGGAGCTCCCCAAGACCATCCTGGCCCACGGCTGGTGGCTCATGGGCGACGATAAAATGTCCAAGTCCAAGGGCAACGTGGTGCGCCCGGACACCCTGCTGAAATTCGGCAACGACGCCCTGCGATTCTTCTTCATGCGCGACATGCAGGTCGGCCACGACCGCAGCTTTTCCTTCGAGGGATTCATGGACCGGCTCAACGCGGACCTAGCCAATGGCCTGGGAAATCTGGCTTCACGCAGCATTTCGATGATTCAGAAATATCGGGGCGGTAGTCTGGGCAAGCTCGCGGGCATTCAAATTGACTCTTTGTTAAAAATGGCTATTCAGGAAACGGAGTTCGCCCCAGCGGTTCATCTTCCCGCTTCTGAGGCAGAGAATTGGAATGCGAAAAACTATCTGACTGCTCTCAAAGCATCGGATTTTAATTCGGGCCTGGATCAGATTTGGGTGCTGTTGCGTGGGCTCGACAGCATGATTACCTATGTCAAACCATGGGTCTTAGCGAAAGAGGAACAGAACAATCCCAAAGCTGAACAGCTAATGGATTGGACGCTGTGTGTTCTATGGCGTGCTTTGAGAATGACCTCAATCTGCATTGCTCCTGTAATGCCTGAAATGGCCCAAAGTCTTTGGTCTCAGTTAGGGCTTGAAGGAAGAGTTGAAGATCAGCGCCTGGACCAATTGGAATGGGACAGTCCAATGCCTGCCCAAATTGGAACCTCAACGCCTCTCTTGAACCGCATCGACAAGGAAGCCGAACTGAAAGCCCTTGAAGAAGCTATTCCCCTAACGCCCGCCGCCGTTGAATCCGCGCCACTCGACGTGCCCGAACTGCGACCCATCATCGATTACGACACCTTTGCTCAGACGGATCTTCGTGTGGGCCAGATCCTCACAGCGGAAGCCGTGCCCAAGAGCAAAAAGCTCATCAAGATGACCGTGGATTTGGGCTTTGAGCAGCGCACGATCCTGGGCGGCATCGCCACGGGCTACACGCCGGAAGAATTGATTGGCCGCAAGGTGGTGGTGGTGGCCAATCTCGCCCCCCGGGCCCTCATGGGCATCGAGAGCCACGGCATGCTGCTGGCAGCCAGCGACAACAACAGCAAGCCTTACCTGGTGGCCCCGCCGGATGACGCGAAGCCAGGATTCATCGTCAAGTAAATGAAACTCCCCGTCTGGTCCATGGAATTGTCGCGGGACACCAACGCGCCCTTTGAGGCCGTGGTGGAGAAATTGATAGATGGGGAGCGCTACGGCCAGTGGCATCCGCGCCATCAACGGGTTTCACCCCAGCTGGTGATGAAGGATGGCGAGCGCGCCGAAATCGAGCATCGCGATAAGCCAGTGCCATGGGTCGAAGAATGGTCCACCTACGTGGTGCAACGGCTGGGGGACCGTGTGGTCCTGGTGTACGTCGGGCGATTCAAAGGCCTGCCCGTGCTGCTGCTCATGGCCTACTGGCGGATGGTATCGGCGCGGCTTTGGGAACGATTTGTGGAGAACCTATGACACCCGTCCTCTGGATGAAATCGAGCTGCACCACCTGCCGCAACGCCAAGGCCAAGCTGGCTGAATTGGGCATCGAGGTTGAAATCCGCGACTACTTCAAGACGCCTTTGAATGCGGAGGAATTGAAAAAGCTCCTGCCTCCGGATCCCGCGCCCATGTTAGGCACCAAGAGCCCCAGGTACAAAGAGCTTGGTCTCAAAGACCGAAAGCTCAGCAAGGCCGAAGCCATCGAATTGATGGTCCAGGACAACCATTTGCTGAAGCGCCCGATCCTGGTGCATCCGCGGGGCACCGTCATCGGCTTTGATCCAGCGGCTTATGAAAAGCTAATCAAGTGAATCCAGCGATTCCAATGATGGCGACGATGAAAAAAATGCGGGTCCGCATCGCAGGAATCGCTGACAATCGCTGGATGGTTTTCAAGGGGTCTCGATGAAATTCATCAGTTGGAACGTCAACGGTTTTCGCGCCGCGCTGAAGAAGGGCTTCATGGATTGGCTCGAAGCGGCCGATCCGGACGTGCTCAGCCTTCAGGAAATTCGATGTGAATGGGACGAGATCGACATGGAGGTGCGCAAGCAGTTGGAAGCGGGCTTTGACATTGCCTGGTTTCCTTCCACGGCGAAGAAGGGCTACGCGGGCTCCGCGACGCTCACGCGCAAAGGTTCGGGCTGGACCCATGCGAAGGGGTTGGGACTACCCGAAGTGGACACCGAGGGTCGCATCATCGTCTCCACCAAAGGCGATCTCACTTTTATCGCGGGCTACTTTCCCAATGCCTCGGCGGGTCTCGTGCGTCTTCCTTTCAAACAAAAATTCGCGGCGGACTTAGCGGACATCTTGAAGGCCCGGCACAAGAAGGGCGAGAAGATCATCCTCACCGGCGATATGAACGTGGCGCCTGAAGAAATTGATTTGGCGCGGCCAAAAGACAACGTGAAGAATCCAGGCTTCACGCCGGAAGAACGGGAAGGTTTTCAGGGCTATCTCAAGGCCGGCATGGTGGACGTATTGCGCCAGCGGAATCCAGGCGTGCCGGGCCTCTACAGCTGGTGGACTGCCCGCGGCGGTGCCCGCGAAAAAAATGTCGGGTGGCGGATCGATCTTTTTCTAGTGAGCGAATCGCTCATGCCCAAGGTGCAGGGCGCAGCCATCCACGCGGATGTCTTGGGCAGCGATCACTGCCCCATCAGCCTGGAGCTGAAGGACTGAAAGCAAGTCGTGTTCAAAAAGACAACCTGATTCTCGGTTTTACTTAGCCCGAATCTCAGCCGCCATCGTAAAGCTGGGACACAGGGGACGCGGGAAAAAGCCGGAGAACACGGAATGAGCCGCGAGGTTTTGCGCTGGGGAGCCAACTGCCAATGCCCCTGCTGGATGCGGCCCGGAACCTGCGTTTCCGTGGTCTTCCGCGTGACTTCCTTGCTTTCTGTGTTCAATTTTTATTGGGTTGAGATATGCCGGTGATCAGGTTTCGATTTTTGGCGCCCGACTCAGGCACGGCCATCTTCAGCGGGAGCCGGAAACCGGTATTACAGTGCCTTGATGAATTCCCTGCACTCCGCTGAGTGCTTGCCGGCGGGGGCCAATTCTAGGCATTTCTTGAAAGAATCTTTCGCGGCTTTCAGGTTGTTGTTGTTGGTTTCGATTAGGCCCAACATGTAATAAGAGTCCGCGAATTTGGGATCTATCTGGAGGGCCTTGAGGATGAATTCCTTGGCCTCCTTGAATTTATTCGCGTTGTAGGCCGCGACGCCATCGTTGTAGGCATTCTCAGGGCGCGGGCCATTGATTTCATCCAAGGTGGCCTGGTACTTGGCGGTCGCTTCTTTGTCGCCGCTGTTCTTTGAAATGAAAGCCAGCCCTGTGAGTACGCGGACATCCTTGGGATTGGTTTCCAGGGCTTTTTCCAGCATGGGCTTGGCCTTGTCGAGCTTGGCCTGGGCCTTGTCGGACTTGCCCACTTCGTAAAGCACCAGGGCATAAGGCCGCACCACCATGTTCAGTTTCTCATTGACCTTCTGCTTCCCTGCTTCATCCTTGGTTTTGCTCAAGGCTTCACCGAGCGAATTATAGGCCTTTTCAAACAGCGGCTCGGCCTGTTTCCACTCCTGTTTGTTGTAGAAGCCGATGGCCTCGTTGGCGGCGGTG
>JANXPB010000124.1 GCA_025357545.1 Holophagaceae bacterium | reverse complement strand
GGCGCTGACGGCGGGCGGCGTAGTGTCCACGATGGGATTGTTCACGGTGAAGCTGGCGGCGCTGCTGGTGCCGACATTGTTGGCGGCGTCGTAGGCCTTGGCGGTGAGCGAGTGGGCTGCGTTGGTGAGCGTGGTCGAATCAAAAGCCAGGCTGTAGGGCGCAGTGGTGTCTGTGCCCTTCAGGATGCCATCTACGTAGAACTCGACCTTGGCGACGCCCACGTTGTCCGTGGCGGTGGCAGCAAAGGTGATGCTGGCGCTGCCGCCGCTTTCTGAGGCGCTGACCACAGGGGGCTGCGTATCCACCGGCCCGGTACCCTGGGTGACCCAGACGGGAGCGGACCACATCAGGTCGCCGTTGTCCTGGGTGATCTTCGCGTAGTAGAAGTGGCCGCCTGTGGCGGGCGTGAGGGTGGTGACGGCGGTGCTGGAGGTCTGGCTGACGGTAGTGCCGCTGCCGGGGATACCCTCAAAGAGCTGCACCTGCGAGGCGGTGTGGCCATTGGCGGAGGCATAGTTCACGGTGAGGGTGAGAGCGCCGCTATTGGCGAAACGCTCGCCCATGACATGGCCATTGGCCGTCAGGATGATCTGCGCATTCTTGTCCATGGTGGCGTACACGCGGCGGGCTTTCACTGCGTCCACAAAGCTCTGCAGCGTCAGGGCCGTGCCGGTGGGGATCAGCACGCCGGTGCGGTTTGTGTAGCTGGCGCCCCAATTGGCGCAGTGGTTGTCCTGGTCGGTGCTCGGTGCCAGATGGTAGCCGTAGCCCAGGAGGGCGTTCCAGGTCTGTTCCCAGGTGCTGTGAGCGGTTTCGGTCTCGGTGGTATTGGAGGAGAAGGCCGAAGTGTTGAGCACTTCGCACAGGGCCATGGCCTCGTCGCCATCCGCCGTGTAACCCAAAGCCGTGCCGTTCACCAGGAACTGGCCCGAGAGCGCAGGATGATTGAACTGGCCCACCCAGCCTTTGGACTTCATAAGGGTGTACAGTCCGGCGTAATCGCCCTTGGGCGTGTTGTAGTCGCCGATGAGCTGGCCCGAAGCGTTGGTCTCCCAGCCGCAGAGCCCGTCGGCATTGAAGATGTTCATGTGACCGCCGTTGTTGATGACGCCCCACTCCATGCCGTAGATGCCCAGGAAGCCTGGGTGCGCGGCATTGAAGGTGGAGGCGGCGGACAGGCCGGACTGGTAGAGGTTGTGCGCCACCGCTGGATCCGCCGCGGTATTGGTGCCCGTGGAGCCATCGAAAAGGTGGTTGTGCTCCGAGCACATCAACATGTCCAAACCTTCGGTCAGCGCGAACTGATAGGCCTCGGCGGGCCCGTAGGCACCGCCTTGAGGGGACTGGGCGCTGGTGCAGGTACTCACGTTGCCGCCGCCATCGCTGTGATTGGTCTGGCTGTGCAGGTTGCCGAAATAGATGGTGTAAGGCAAACCGCCCAAGGCGGGGCGCGAGGCCTCTATGGGTGTGCCGGCCTTCGATGCGGCCGCTACCTCGCTGTCACCGGCCGCGCCCACGGGAAGGGCGCGGAAGCCCGGCATGGACGCCCGTGCGGGGTGCCCCACCTGGATTTCAAAGGTCTGGTCTTCGACGTTTTCCGTCGCATTGGCGAGGTGGTGTTCCACGCGGCTGGCCTGGTCGGGCTGCAGGGCCTTGCGGAATTCCGGCTGGGACATGGAACTGGCCATCAGGCGCACCCGATAGAAGCCCGCCGGCAGCGCCCGGCCCCGCCGGTCGAGGCCGTCCCACGGAACACGAACCATGGCTTGGGTGCTTGCCATGGGCGCTTCGCCCCTCCAGCTTAGAAGGATGATGCCGCGCTGGTCCGTCAGCTCCACCCGCCAGGCTGCCACCGCTAAATCTTCGGCATCCTGGAAGCTGAAGTGCAGCGTGAACACCCGCGCGTCGCCGCCCTGATCCCCCACGAAAGGCGCTTTCAGCAAGGCCTCGAATTCGCTGTGGTCCGGATGAGGGATCCTTACGCCTTTCGCAGGCGCCGGCGATTGCGCCGGGAGCACCGAGCCGATGAGTAGCGTGGCCAAGAGAGAAAGACAGGAACGGTGCATCCGCATG
>JANXPB010000093.1 GCA_025357545.1 Holophagaceae bacterium | reverse complement strand
CCCCGAAGTGCCGGTCCGCTTCCACCGCGAGCAACTCCTGCACGACCTCCTCCACGAGCGCCCGAAGCGCGTGCCCTCCCCCTGCAAACAGCCCTTCCCCAAGACCCGTCCTGGGCCCAAACTGCCTCTCGGCCAGCGCGTTCTCCACGTCGCGGATTATGTTCACGAAGCCCGTGCGATCCGGAAGGTGGAGGGTGAGGACTTCGCGGTGGTGGTTCATGGGGCCTCTTCCGCTAGTGATGTTCGGCGGAGGCGGTGGGATGCTCCGGTTCGGGCTTCGGAGCGCCGCTCAGGGCCCAGATCCCTGCGCCGAAACCCAACACGGCGAACACGAGGCCCACGTTCAGCAGGGCTTTGCGTTGGGTCAGGGCTGTGAGGCCGAAGAGCGCCATGGAGAGGGAGAAGATGGCTTCGGCGATGCTGAAATGCTCATGCTGCTGGTGCAGCAGGTGGCGCGTCTCCTCCAAGGCGTCGGCCTGCTGCTTGATGTCGCCCTTCTCGTGTTCGTAGCGGAGGCCCTCTGCCTCGTAGTGCTTCACGCGCGGTTCCAGCACCGCGGCGGAAGAACCGCTATCCTTCAACGCCCCCAGGATCTCCTTGGTGTTCTCCGCGAGATGCTGTTTGGTGCTTTTGGCCTGGAACAAGGCCCACGTGTTGTTGATGCGGCTCTGGAGCAAAGTGCTCTCCTGCACCACGATGTTGCCCTTGATGGTGGTGAGGGCCATGAGCGTGGCGGTGATGGCTACGCAGATCCCCACCCGCCCCATGAGCGGGTTGCGGTGGCCCTCGGAGCCGTGCTCTGCCTGGTGGACGGTTTCATGGATGGCTTCGGCGAATTCTTCCATGGGCGCTCCGGTGCTTCGGATGCAGTGTATCGCCGGGGCGGGATCATGGGAGGATTCCAGGCAACCTCCATCCACCCCCACCTTCGGGAGCGACCATGAGCATCCAGACCCGCGCGGAAAGCACCCACTACGAGTTCACATCCCTGCACGCGGACGTGATGGCCTTCCTTGCGGCGCTTGCGGCCAAGGGGGATCCGCGCCTCCACATCAGCAACTTCGGTGTGAGCGCCCAGGGTCGGGAGCTGCCGATCCTGGTGCTGTCGGCCCATGGTGTGAAGACTCCAGAGGAAGCCCGGAAGCTGGGGCTGCCCATCGTGCTGGTCATCAGCGGCATCCATGCGGGCGAGGTGGAGGGCAAGGAAGGCTGCCTGATGCTGGTGCGGGATCTCCTGGAAGGCAAGCCTGGCCTTGACGCCGCGGACATCCTCGCCAAACTGACCCTGGTGGTGGTGCCCCTCTTCAACCCCGACGGCAACGACGCCATCGATCCCGGCAACCGGAAGCTCCACCTGCCGAAGCTCGCGGGGCAGCTTGGCCCCGAGAGTGGCGTGGGCACCCGCGTGAATGCCGCCAAGATCAACCTGAACCGCGACTACATGCGCCAGGAGGGCGTGGAGATGCGCCTGCTCCAAACCCAAGTCTGCCAGCTTTGGGAGCCGGACCTCACCATCGACAACCACGCCACCAACGGTTCGGTGCACCGGTTCTCCATGACCTACGACATCCCCCACACCATCGAAAGCGGGCGGGCCGAGCCCATCCTTTATATGCGCGAGAAACTGCTGGGCCCGGTCACGGCGGCCCTGAAGGCCAAGCACCAGCTGGACGCCGGGTGGTATGGCAACTTCGTGGAGGACGAGCGGGTACTGGATGCCGATGGCGAGGCGGATCCAGCCTCGGCCGTGCGCGAAGGCTGGATGACCTACCCGCACCATCCGCGCTTCGGTAGCAACTACCGGGGCCTCACCAGCCGCATGGACCTGCTGCTGGAGTGCTACTCCTACATCACCTTCGAGGAACGGGTGCGCACGGCCTACGCCTTCATGCTGGAGACCCTCACCTTCGTGGCCGCCCATGGGGATGAAGTGGTACAGACCGTGGCCGCCAGCCGCACGCCGCCTCCCCGAGTGGCCGTGCGCTATGGCCTGGAGCTCTTCGCGGCCCCCATCGAGATCCTCACCCGCATTCCGCGCACGCTGGAGGGCGCGCCCACCAGCGTGACCATCCCCCACATCGGACGTTTCGTGGGCCGCACGGTGGTGGACCGGCCTGCGGCCTACGTGGTGCCGCCTGCCGTCGCTGCGCACCTTCGCCAACACGGCCTTCGAGTGGAAACAGCGGCCGGAGGTTACGACGTGGGGGTGCCGGTGGTGGAAAGCCTGGGCACCGAAGGAGGCCGCGCCATCCTGGAAGCCGCCAAGGTCGGCGAGCTGGCCGTGTCCTGGCGCAGCGGTCCTCGCGTGGCTCCTGTGGGTTCAGGCCTCGTGAGGACAGACCAGCCCCTGGGTGCCATCGCCGTCTACTTGTGTGAACCCGAAAGCGATGATGGCGCCATTGAGAATGGACTGCTTCCGGTGCCTTCGCTGGGCGATGAACTCCCGCTTTGGCGCATAGACTGAGGTCTGGCAATCGTAGGTTTCCGACCGAGGTGTGCTCGGTGGATTCGGAACCGCGAATGACTCGAACGGGAGACGCGAAAACTTCTTTCATTTCCAGGCCTTTGGCCCGCAGCCGCCGCAATAACCAAGCACCTCATGAAGCAATTTTGGAGTGGTGCCGTGGGTGCTGGAGCTGCGTGCTTTTCGCGGTGCTTCGGTGGTGAATTTAAATAATTTAAACGCGAATCCGTATCAGAGCCCCCGCCGCAGGGCCATCTCGCCGAAATGCGACACGCGGTACTGATGGACCTCGCGCTCGCGGATGAGGTCGTGGCTTTCCAGGTAGGCGATGTCCGCAAGGGTCATCCCCTTGATCGCGAGGATCCGCTCCCGGGTGATCCCCGGGTTCTTGGCGACGACCTGGAGGAGGCCCATCTGCTGGGAAGTGATGACATCGGGCACTGGGAACTCCTGGAAGCTGTCTTCATGATGGGGCACGCCGGGCGAGCCCAGCCCGGCCAAGGGCCGAGGCCCTGAAAGCCTCGGGGAATATGCCCTTTGGACGTGACCCCAGGCACAGGGGGAGCGACCGATCCTGGATGAGCCCAACGGGAGGCCGCGATGCTGGAACCCCACGAAGTCCTACTGCTCGCAGCCCTGCACGAGTTCCCCGTTGCACGCCAGCGTGCCATGGCCCTGGCCGCCCGGGAACTGCTGATGCTGACGGCCCACCACGAGACCTGCCCAGGCATCGGCGTGGACGGTTTCCCCTGCATGGCGCCCAACGACACCTGTGAGCACTGCCACGAGCTGGTGGCTTCCTTCGTGGCCCTGGGCCACTGATCGAAGCAAGGCAGCGCCTGATTCGCGCGATCGCGCCCGGTTGTTGTGACGGGCTGCATCGGCGTTGTGACTGCATGCACAGAGCCCCGGCACGAATCTGAGGGGGCACTGGAGAACCCCCATGGCGACGCCTGCACTGACCCGACCCAAGCCTTTCTTGGAGGCTGAATACTGCAAGGGATGCCTCCGGTGCATCGATGCGTGCGCCAAGGACTGCATCACCCAGGGCGAGCACATTCACGCGGGCACCGGAATGATTCCCGTGCATCTCGACCTGGAAGACTGCAACGGCTGCCAGCTCTGCATCCAAGCCTGTCCTGAGCCCTTCGGCCTGCGGCCCCAGCTGCCCGCCGAAACCATCGAAGGGGATTTCGACCTGGAAGACCCATCGAAGCTCTTCGGCGCCAAGGCCACGGGCCTCCCGGCGGCGGTGGACCATCCGGGGATCGAGCTTCCGCTTTCCGCCAGCGAACCCCTGATGCTCAAGGGCACCTACGCCTCGGCCATCGGCGCGCTGCTGGCGGGGTGCCGCCACGTCTTCGGCTACCCCATCACGCCTTCCACGGAAGGGGCCGAGCTCATGGCGAAGATCCTGCCCAAACTGGACGGCGCCTTTGTGCAGGCCGTCAGCGAAGTGGCGGCGGTGAACATGATGTACGGCTGCAGCGGCGCGGGACTGCCCTGCATCACCTTCACCAGCAGCCCGGGCTTCAGCCTGATGCTCGAAGGCGTGAGCTACATGATTGGCGCCGAGCTGCCGGGGGTCTTCGTCAACATCATGCGCGGCGGACCGGGGCTTGGAAACATCGGGCCTGAGCAGTCGGACATCAAGCTGGCCTGCCGGGGCCTCGGCCATGGCAATACCCACGGCATCGTGCTGGCGCCCGCCACGCCCCAGGAGATGCTGGACCTCACACGTCTGGCCTTCGAACTCAGCTTCAAGTACCGCAACCCGGTGGTGCTGCTGGGCGATGGCTATCTGGGTCAGATGACCGGCGTGGTGCGCCTGCCCGCGACGCTCACGAAGCCCGGCCTCCCGGCCTGGGCGGTGTGGGGCGACAAGGAGCACCGGCCCAACCTCATCTGTTCCATCTTCCTCACTGAATCGGATCTGGAAGCCCACAACGTCCACCTCAATGCGAAATATGCCGAGATTGCCGCGCAGGAACAGCGGGCCGACCTGTACCGCTGCGAGGACGCGGAGGTAGTGCTGGTGGCTTGCAACACGCCTGCCCGCATGGCCAAGGGCGCCGTGGAAAACCTGCGGAAGCAGGGCATCAAGGCGGGCCTCTTCCGGCCCATCACGCTCTGGCCTTTCCCCATCGACGCGTTCAAGCCGCTGCTGGCCCACGCCCAGCGCATCGTCATGGTGGAGGCCAGCCACGGTCAGCTGGAGGATGAACTCCGGTTGGCCCTCAGCAAAGCCGAACTGGACCATCCCCCCATCACCTCGGTCCAGCGGTTCGGCGGCATGCTGCCGCAGCAGGACGAGATCGAAGCCGGGGTCCGCGCAGCGGCCCTGTCCCTGGAAGAGGTGAAGGCATGAGCGTCTTCTATGATCACTTCGAACGCCACTCCCACGGGGAGGGCCTCAAAGGCCACTCCACCCACTACTGCCCCGGCTGCGGCCACGGCTTGGCCCACCGCGACCTGGCCGAAGCCATCGAAGCCCTGGGCATTCAGGACCGCACCGTGCTCGTGAGCCCTGTGGGCTGCTCGGTCTTCGCGTACTACTACTTCGATGTGGGCAACACCCAGGCGGCCCATGGCCGCGCCCCCGCCGTGGCCATCGGCCACAAGCTCGCCAATCCCGACAGCATCGTCATCAGCTACCAGGGGGACGGCGATCTGGCCTCCATCGGCCTGGCGGAAACCGTATCCACCGCGCAGATGGGCATTCCCCTCACGGTCATCTTCATCAACAACGCCATCTATGGCATGACTGGCGGCCAGCTGGCCCCCACCTCGCTCATGGGCCAGAAAACCAGCACCAGCCCCGATGGCCGCACCTCGGCCATGGGCATGCCCCTGCGCATGGCCGAACTCATCGCCCAGCTGGACGGCCCGGTCTACGTGGAGCGCGTAGCGCTCTACGACGCCAAGCAGCGCATCAAAGCCCGCAAGGCCATCGAGAAGGCCCTGCGCATCCAGAAGGAAGGCCGCGGCTACGCCTTCATCGAAGTGCTGGCGGAGTGCCCCACGCACTTGAAAATGAACCCCACCGAGACCGAGAAATGGGTGAAGGAGTGCATGGAGCCGGTCTACCCCTTGGGCGTGAAGAAGGACCTCACCGTGGAGCCGTGGTGGGATTCCGCCAAGGTGCCCAGCTTCGACGCGGGGAAACTCCTGACCCTGATCGGAGCGGGGAAGGAACCTCCCACCAGACATGCGAAAACGTTCCCGACCCACCTGGGCGGCAATGACATCAGCTTCAAGCTGGCCGGTTCCGGCGGCGATGGTGCCCAGACCGCGGCCCTGCTGCTGGCTCGGGCCTCCATCAACGAGGGCTTCGACGCCACCAACATTCCCAGCTACGGACCCGAAAGCCGGGGCGGCACTTCCTATGCCGATGTCCACATCGCCCAAGAGGAAGTGCTGAACCCCGCCGCGCCGGATCCTATGGTGCTGGTGGCGTTCAACGCGCCGAGCTTCGCGAAATTCGCGTCTACGGTCCGCAGCGGTGGCGTGATCATTTACGACTCCACCGTGGTGCAGGACCTCCCCCCCGTGCCCGAAGGCGTCCGTGTGGTGGGCGTGCCGATGACCCAGGTGGCGCAAGGGCTGGAGCGGCCCATGGTGAAGAACATCGTCGCGCTGGGCGCGATCCAGGCGGTGACCCAGATCTTCCCGGGTGAGACCTTCCTGGCCACCATCCGCACCGTGCTGAAGGACAAGCCGGCCCTGCTGCCCCTGAACGAGGCGGCCTTCGCCGCGGGGCAGCGTCATGCGCTCACGCCCGCATGACGCCGGTCGCCGAGCGCTCTGGCTTCGTCCACGAACAGGCTTGCTATGACTTGCTGGCCCGGGCTGGCCTGAAACCCCCACGGCATGGATGGCTCGGCGAAGCGCTGGCCTTCGCGCCCGGCGAGGCGGTGGTGCTCAAGGGCTTGGCCGAAGAGCTTTGGCATAAAAGTGAACTGGGGGCCGTGCGCTTCCTGGCCTTCGAGCCCACAGCCCTGGCCTCCGCCGCGGCCGAGATGCGCACTCGCGCTGAGGCCGAAGGCCATGCCTGGATCGGGACCCTCGTCTGCGAGCGCATTCGGATGGCCCGGGCCGAAGGACTGCCCACCGAAGCCTTCGCGGGCCTCACCCGCGGCGAGGGCGGCTGGACCCTGGTCATAGGCCTCGGCGGCCTGCAAGCCGATGCCCTCGGAAAGCTGGCGCCGCCCCTGCGGTGGCCCCTGGCTTTCGTGACGCCCGAAGTGGCCCTGGCGGATTTGGAAGCCCACTTGCTGGGGCAGGTCTGGCTCGGAACCCTGCGCGGAGCCCAAGCCCTCACCACCCGCGCGCAGCTTCGGACCTTCCTGGCGGGCTTATGGGAAGCCGCGGCGCTTGCTGAAGCCGAAGGCCTGGAACTGCTGGAACTCAACCCCATCGCCCTGGATCCAGCCGGAGATCCCCGTCCCCTCGACGGAGTGGGCCGGCGATCCGGACCAAAGCCCGACCGGATACCTCCGCCCCCTGGATTCCTGGAAGCCCTGACCGCCCCCCGGCGCATCGCCGTGATGGGCGTTTCCAGCAAGCCCGATGGGGTGGGCCGGATCATTCTCGAAAACCTCCGGCTGGCAGGATTGCCCGAAGGCGACCTCATCATCGTGCGTCCCCATGAGACCCGGTTCCTGGATCTCCCCTGCCTTCCCGATGCCGTCGCGCTGGGAGCGCAGCCCGTGGATCTGCTGGTCCTGGCGCTTCCTGCCTCGGCGGCGCTCGAGGTGGTGGAAACCCTCATCGCCCAGGGCGAGGGCGCGCGGGTGGTGGCCCTGGTCGCGGGGGGGCTCGGCGATGGGGCCGACACCGAGGGCCTCGGGGAGCGGCTCCGCGCCTGCCTAGCGGCCGCCCGGTCTGAGGGCCGCTGGACTCCCGCGCTCTTGGGTCCCAATTTCCTGGGCCACGTCGTGCCGATCCGTCGGATCAATACAACCTTCATTCCCGAGGATAAATGGACCCCACCCCAGGGTGGCGGGAGCCTGGCCCTCTTGAGCCAGAGCGGCGCCTTCCTGCTGAGTCGCCTTTCCGTGGGAGCCAGTCTACCATTGGGTCTGGGCGTGGCCTTGGGCAATCAGCTGGATCTGCGGCTGCCGGATTTGCTCGAAGCCCTGGAGCTGGATCCGATGATCCGATCCGTGGGGGCTTACGTGGAGGGCTTCGGCGCGGGCGATCTGGAAGCCACGGCCCGCATCGGCGCGCGCCTGAGAACCGCCGGGAAAACCCTTCTGCTCTACCGCGCCGGCCGTACCGAGGCGGGTCTCGCCGCCGCTGCCAGCCATACGGGGGCGTTGGCCGGAGACCGCGAATTGGAAGCGGCCTTGCTGAGCCGCGCGGGCATCCCTGTTGCACCCTCCATCGCGGCCTTCGATGCAGGCCTGGCGTGGCTGGGGGCCTTCCCCGCGCTGGCCCCTGGGCCTGTGGCGGTGCTCACGAACGCTGGTTTTGAGAGCGTGGCGGCCGGAGACCTCATGGGCGGCGCCTTCCCGCCGGCGACCTTGTGGGGCCATGAAACCGCAAAGCTGCAAACGCTTTTGACCACCCATGGGCTGGACCAACTGGTGGCGCCGCACCTGCCCTTGGACATCACGCCCATGGCCGATCTGGCCGCCTACCAAGCCATCGCCCGGCTGTTGCTCGAAGGAGAAGCCGCGGTGCTCATCGTGGGCCTGGTGCCGTTCACTCGGCGCCTCGCCCTGGAAGATCCGCTGCGGGCGGAGGCCTTCGCCCAGGCCCTGCGGGCCGCGGCAGAGCCCCGAGGAAAGGCCGTGGGCCTGGTAGTGGATGCCGGCTCCGCTTACGCAGGACTTCGGCAGACTCTCGCCAAAGCCGGGTTGCCAGTTTTCGCGCGCATGGAGGCGGCGTTGGAAGGCCTCAAGGCACTGGATGTGAAGCCGCGTTAAGCCAGGCTCGATCCTGGCTTCACAGTTCGTGCCACGCCTTGGCCAGGGCCTCGCGGTCCTCCGGGTGGGCCAGGGCGATGAGGGCCTTGGCCCTTTCGTGGAGGGTCTTGCCGGCCAGGTCCGCCACGCCGTACTCAGTGACGAGGTAATGGACGTGGGCGCGCGTGGTGACCACCCCCGCCCCGGCGCGGAGCTGCGGCACGATGCGAGGATGGCCTTTCTTGGAGCGGCTGGGCAGGGCGATGATGGGCTTGCCGCCGGGCGAGAGGGAGGCGCCACGGATAAAGTCCATCTGCCCGCCCACACCGGAGATGATGCGGCTGCCGATGGAGTCCGCGCAGACCTGGCCGGTGAGGTCCACTTCCACTGCCGAGTTGATGGCCGTGGCCCTGGGGTTGCGGGCGATAATGCTCGGGTTGTTGATGTAGGCGATGTCCAGCAGCACCGCCGAGGGGTTGTCGTCGATGAAGTCGTACAGGGCCCGCGAGCCCGTGACGAAACCGCCGATGGTCTTGCCGGGATGGACCTTCTTCTGGCTGTTGTCCACGGCGCCGGACTGGAGGAGGGCCAACGCGCCGTCGCTCCACATTTCGGTGTGGATGCCCAGGTGCTTGTGGTGGTGCAGGGCCGCCAGCACCGCGTCGGGCACGGCGCCGATGCCCATCTGGAGCGTGGCGCCATCCTCGATGAGCGAACTGGCGTGCCGGCCGATGGCCCGCTCGATGTCGCTCAAGGGCGCGGCGGGGGATTCCGGGATGGCCTCGTCCACCTCCACCCAGTGGTGGATCTGGTCGATGTGGATGAAGCCATCGCCGTGTACCCGCGGCATCCGTGGATTCACCTGGGCGATGACCACTTTCGCCGTGTCCGCCGCCGCGCGGGCCACGTCCACGGAGGTGCCCAGGGTGCAGTAGCCGTGGGCGTCCGGCGGGCTTACATGGAGCAGGGCCACATCCGGCGCCCGGCGCCCGGAGCGGAAGAGGGCGGGAATCTCCGATAGGAAGCAGGGCAGGTAGTCGACGCGCTCGCTGCCTACCCGACTGCGCAGGTTGTGGCCGACGAACAGGTTGGTGATGCGGAAGGACTCCGCGTGGCATTCATCGGCGTAGAGCGCCGCGCCGTAGGTGTGCAGGTGCATCATCTCCACATCGCGGAGCTCCGGCGCCCGCTGGATGAGCGCGTGCAGCAGCACCTGCGGTGTGGCGGAGCCGCCGTGGACGAAGACCCGCTGGCCGGACTGGATGACGGAGACCGCGGACAGGGCGTCGGAGTGGCGGGGCATGGGAACTCCTGGGAAGGATCCTGAACGGTAGCGCGCGCCGGAATCGGCGGAAGTCCAGGCTGACAAGATGGGCCAGTGCCGAGGGTCAAGTTTTCTCAGGGCGATCCGAGCCCGTCCGTGGGGAAAGGCGCCGCGAAGCGCTAGACTCTCCGCATGAATCCAGAAACCGATGCCCCCATGATGCTGGAAGCCCCAGGTTCTGGCGATGCAGGTGCTTCGCCTTGGATCCCCCTGGGACCCGCGCATCTCCTGTTCTGGGTGGTGCTCATCTGGCCCGTGCTGTCAGGCCTCGTTTTCAGGCCGGTGCTCCAGAGCGTGGGAACCGGCGCCGCGGTGTTTTCTTGGATGCTTTCGGGAGTCTTCTGGGCGCTGGGCGGTGGCGCCGTGGTGCTGGGATTCAAGGGAGAGCAAACCGAAAACCCGGGTGCCCTGCGGCGGGGGGCCTTTCTGGCCGCCCTGGTGATCTGGCTCATCCAAGTTGCCATCGGGCTGGTGTTCCGGTTGCATGTGCTCCAGTCGGGCGATGCCTGGTACACCTACCTGCGCCTGCAGCCGCTGGTGTCGCCGATCCTGGCGTCCGTCCCGGTGCTGCTGCTCCTTTTGTCCCGGGAGGACCAGAGCGGCGGCACCTACGACGCTGCCATCGCCGCGCTGGCGATGCTGGGTGGGCTCGGGTTCCTGGGGCCCTGCCTGCTGGCCTTCGGTGCGCTGATCGGCGGCCACCCCCTACTGGCTGCGGCTTGGGACGCGCTCCGCCGTCCCGCTGAAGCCTTGAAGGGTGAGTGGTTCGATGGCGGCGATGACGCCTTGGCGGCCCATAGCCTCGGGCAGATGGCTCTGCTTTTCATTCTGGGCTCCCCGCTCATGGTGCTGCTGATGCTGGTCGGGCATGGCTTCAACCGGGGGGGATTCGACATGACCACCCAATGGATCCGTCCCGTGGCGGCCTGGCTGAGTTCACTGCTGCTGGGCCTCGCCGCCCTCCGCGCAAGCCGGCGCAGCGGGATCCGGGCAGGTCGGGGCGTGGCCATCGCCGCGCTCGTGTTGTTCGGCCTCTTCATCCTGCCCGCATTCCTGCTGGGGGTGGTTCTGGTACTGTTCGCCACACATGTGATCCGATAGAACCCGCGGCTGCCAGGCTTCGGACTCAGGCCACCCAGATCTGCGGCGGCACCGGGTGGCTCAGGAAATGGGTCATGCCTTCGCTGAAACCGTAAGCGCCCACGCGGCCGAAAGCCAGAAGATCGCCGGGCGCGAGATCGTGCGGCAGCTCCACTTCGCCCAGCCGGTCGAGGCTGGTGCAGAGGGGCCCCGCCAGGGTGGTGGGGACCGCCGCACCCGACCTGTCGATGGCCCGCACCGGGAAGGGTTCCCCCGTGAGCAGGGGGCGCAGCAGGTGGT
Source organism: Holophagaceae bacterium (assembly GCA_025357545.1). GTDB lineage: Bacteria > Acidobacteriota > Holophagae > Holophagales > Holophagaceae > JANXPB01. The sequence goes on along the minus strand of JANXPB010000093.1, from coordinate 33,631 downwards.
TGATGCCGCCCTCAAGGATGGCGAAGCGGGTGCCGCGGCTTTCCTTGATGCGGACCACCCGGGCCAGGTAGATCCCGCAGGGGGCGGCCAGAAAGCGGCCCGGCTCCAGGATCAGTTCCCCGTCGAACCAAGCGTGCTCTTCCAGCATTTCCGATAGCCCGCGGCCCAGGGCGTCCACGTCCAGTTCGGTTTGATCCGGCGCATAGGCCACCCCCAAGCCTCCGCCCAGGTCGATCTGCTCCAGCCGAAGTCCGTGGTCGCGGACCAGCCGCTGGCCCAACTCCAGCACCATGCGGTGGGTGCGCAACAGCGCGGTCCCATCCCGCTGGTTGCTGGCGGCGAACACATGCAACCCGCGGATGCGGATGTGGCGCAGGGCGTCGGCCCGTTCGAGGACCCCAGGCAGTTGTTCCTCATCGATGCCGAAGGCTGAGGGCCCTACACCGCCGATGATGCGGTTGCCCTCTTCGGCGCCGGTGGCGGGATGGACGCGGAGGTTCACGGCGTGTTCGGTGGTCGCGAGTTCATCCAGTCGGGCCAAGTCCTCCCAGCCTTCGGCCTGCACGCGGACGCCAAGGCTCAGCGCCAGTTCCAGCTCCTCCCTGCGCTTGCCAGGCCCCGCGAAGAAAGTGCGGCCTGCGGGAAGGTGCAGCTCCGCGACGGCGCGCAATTCGCCGACGGAGGCGCAATCGAAACTGGCGCCCAGGGCGGCGAAGCGCTTCAGCAATTCAGGATGGGGATTGGCCTTCACCGCATAGGCCAGGCGCGCGCGCTTCGGCAGCACTGCCCGGAGGCGCTGGAATTGCGCGGCGGCGGTGGGTCCGTGGTAGGCGAAGAGGGGCGTGCCGTGGGTTTCAGCCAAGCTGCGGCAGGCCTTGTCCTCGAAGGGGAACAGGTTCATCAGGCCTTCCAGAAAGGCGCCATGCGCCGCACGCCCTCGGTGATCTGGGCCGGGGAGGCGGCGAAGCTGAGGCGGGCAAAGCGTTTTCCCTGCTCGCCAAAAGTGGCGCCGGGCACCAGCACCACGCCGCCCTCGTCCCGCAGGCGCAGGCAGAAGGCCATGGGGTCCGCCACGGCGGTTTCCGGGAGCTCCATCCAGTGGTAGAAGGCGCCGTCCGGGGGGGTGATGTCCTGGCCGAGGTGGGTCTTCAGGGCTGCGGCCAGGGCCTCCCAACGCACGCGGATCTCGTGCCGGGCGGCGACAAAGATCCGTTCGGAATCCTCCAGCAGGGCCAGGGCCGCGCGCTGGGCGGGATGGGCGGCGCCGGTGACAGCGTAGCCATGCACCGTGCGGGCTGGTCCCAGCCACGCAGGGTCGCCCAGGATCCAACCCACCCGCAGTCCTGCGGCGCCCCAACCTTTGCTGACGGAGGTGATGACCAAGCCGTATTTCGACACGTCCCGCAAACTCGGGGGCCGGGTGCCGTAGTGCAGGTCGAGGTACACCTCGTCGCTGATGAGCATCACGCCCTTGGCCTCGCAGGCCTGGGCGATGGCTTTGAGATGCGCCGCCGTGGTGGCCCCGCCGGTGGGGTTGGAGGGCGCGTTCACCAGCACCGCCTTCACGTGGGGATGGGCCTCCAGAGCCGCCAGCACCGGGCCGGCCTTGAGCCGGAAGCGGTCGCCCGCATCCAAGGGATAGGTGAGTGCCTCGGCCCCCGCCAGGTGGGCCAGGGAGGTATAGGCAGGGAAATAAGGGTCGGGCACCAGGATGTCATCGCCGGGGTTCAGGAAGGCGAGGAAGAGCGAGAACAGCGCGCCTTCGCTGCCGCAGGTGATGAGGACTTCATCCCGGGTGGCGCCGTGGAAGCGCGCCACCGCGTCCCGCAATTCCGGCAGGCCGAAATTGGGCCCGTAGGGGCAGGGGCCCGAGCTAGCCATCAACGCCCGCCTCGCGGCTTCCGGCATATCCCAGGTGGGCTCCCCGAGGCCCAGGGGGATGGCCGTGGGGGGGGCGCCTTCGCTCAGGATGCGGATGGGCGACGGCTTAAGGAGGGAGAGGCGGGCGGCAGGTTCCATGGTCCTTCGATCGTCGCCGTTCCGCGCCCTCACCGCAATGCGTCTTCCAGGGTGGTGGCGGCGTTGGTACGCGCATCACGGTACTTGACGATCATGGGCGCTGAGACCTGCAGGCCATGGGCCTTCGCGAAGTCCCCGCTGGCGGGTCGGGAGCCCTGCACCACCACGGCGCCTTCGGGCACTTCCTTCCGCCATTCCTTGCCCTTCACCAGATCGAAAATGACCGTCGAGCCAGTAATGATCACACCGCTGGCCAGCACGGCCCGCGCGCGCACATGGATGCCCTCGAAGAGGCCCACCAGGCCGCCCACGAAGACATCGTCCTCGACGATCACCGGCCGGGCTCCGGCTGGTTCCAGGACGCCCCCGATCTGGGCGGCGGCGCTCACATGCACGCGCTTGCCCACTTGGGCGCAGGAGCCCACCAGCGCATGGCTGTCCACCAGGGTGCCCTCGTCCACAAAGGCGCCCACGTTGACATAGGCCGGAGGCATCACCACCACCCCTTTGGCGATGAAGGCGCCGCGGCGCAGCGTGCTGCCGCCGGGCACGATGCGCACACCATCCTCGAGCGTGAAAGCCCGTGCGGGGTAGGCGCTCTTGTCGAAGAAGGCGAAGCCTGGCACCGAAAGATCCTGCAGCGCCGAATGGCGGAAGCCTGCGAGGATGGCCTGCTTCACCCAGGTATTGACCCGCCAGCCCCCGTGGCCATCGGGTTCGGCCGCTCGCAAGATGCCGGATTCCAGGGCCGCGAGCAGGGCTTCGTGGGCCTCGGCCCGCTGGGGGCTGGCGGTCGGGGCTTCGGGGTTCTGGGCGTAGAAGGCTTCCAGGGCTTCGGGGGTCATAGCGATATTCCAGGAAGGGTGCCTTCGGCGGCGAGGCAGAGCGCCTCGGCCAAACGCTTGCTGGTGGCGGGTTCGGGCGGGGTGAGGGGCAGGCGCAACATATCTCCGCCGAGGCCGAGCAGCTTGAGTCCAGCTTTCAAGGGGATGGGATTGCTCTCCACGAAGAGCGCATCGATGAGGGGCAGGAGTCGCGCTTGTCGGGCGCGGGCCTCCTCGAGATCTCCAGACAGGGCCGCCTCCACCCAGGCTTTGGCCTCCCGGGGCAGCAGGTTGCCCAGCACCGACACCAAGCCCTGGGCGCCGGCGGCGATGCTGGGCAGGGCCAGGTTGTCGTCGCCAGCCAGGAGGGTTTTTCCTTCCGGCAGGGTGCGCGCGATCTCCACGATCTGGCCTAGATTGGCGCTGGATTCCTTCACTGCCACCACCGAGGGGATCTCCCAGAGGCGCTGCAGCGTGGCCGGCAGCAGATTCTGGCCCGTGCGGCCCGGCACGTTGTAGACGATGAGGGGCAGCTCCGGGGCCGCTTCCGCCAGGGCCCGGTAGTGCGCCACGAGGCCCGACGGCGTGGGCTTGTTGTAGGGGGGCGTCACCACCAGGGCGCCTTCAGCGCCCAGGTTTTGGGCCCGGGCGCACCAGGCTGCCGCTTGGGCCGTGCAGCTGCTGCCGGCGCCCACCACCACGGGTTTGCCGTTGGCCTGCTCGCGGCAGGCAATGATGAGGGCGTCCCTTTCCGAATCATTGAGGGTGGCGGCTTCGCCCGTGGAACCCAGCACCACCAGGAAATCCACGCCGCCGTGGACCACGTGTTTCACCAGCCGCTTGAAGGCCGGCAGATCCACAGCGCCCGCCGCGGTGAAGGGCGTGGCCAGGGCGACTCCCAGGCCTTGGAAGGTCCTCATGGATTCACCTCCTGGAAGATCGGGTCGAGCAGGTCCCGGGCCACGGCGTCCATGGTGAAGAGACCCTTGCGCCCTCGAATCCACCGGGCGGCTTGCAGGGCGCCCTCGGCGTAGGGCATGGCGGAGCGGGCGGAGTGGTGCAATTCCAGGACCTCGCCCGGCGAATCGAGACCCACGATGTGGGAGCTGTAGGTGAAGCCCGCCCGGATGCTGGAGACATTCAGTTGATGGGGCTTCACATCGTGGCCCGCGGCGGGGATGACCCATTCGGTCTTGCGGGGGCAGCCCTTCATCAAGGTCCCTGCAAGGAGCTTGGCTGTGCCGCTGGGAGCGTCGTGCTTGCGGGCGTGATGGTGCTCCACCAGGTAGGGATCCCGGCCTTCATCCTGGGCGGCGAAACGCGCGAGGATCAAGCTGAGCCTTGCGTAGAGCGCGACCGTCAGGGAGAAGTTGGGCGCGTTGATCACGCCGATGCGGTTGCCGATGCGGGCGGCGAGATCAGGCATCTCCCAGCCTGTGGTCCCGATGAGAAAATCCACGCCGTTCGCCAGGCACCAATCCAGATGGCTGGCGACGGCCGCGCCGGAGCTGGCATCCACGGCCACCTCCACCGGACCAGGGATGGCTTCATTCCGGCCGAGGCACCAGGCCAGCTCGGCACCCGCGCATTCCGCGATGGCCGAGCCAAGGCGGCCCTTTCCAAAGACGCCGATTCTCATGGCCCGCCTCCTTCGATCAGCGCCGCATGGAGGCGCCGCAGCACGGCGGCCTCGTCGGCGCGGTTCACCACCAGACTGAGATTGATCTCGTTGGCGCCCATGGAGATCATCTCGATGTTGATGTCGGCCAGGGCGCCGAAGAGCCGCGAACCCAAGCCCGCCGTATATTTCAGCCGCTCGCCCACCACCGCGATGATGGCGCGGTCCTCGGCGGTTTTCACGGTGGCGAAGGCCGACAGTTCCTTGAGCAGGACCTTCAACGGCGCGTCGGCTTCGACCGTGAGGGACACGCTGACTTCCGCCGTGGCCACCAGGTCCACACTCACGCCCAAGCGGCCGAAGACCTCGAAGAGCCGGGCCAGGAAACCGCTCTGGGCCAGCATCCGGGTGCTGCTCACGGTGAGGACGGTGATAGGTCCGCGGCTGGCCAAGGCGGTGACCGGGCGCCCCGAGCGCACCTCGCCGGTGATGGTGGTGAAGCGGCCCAGGGGCTTGCCCGTGTGCCGCACGGTGACGGGGATGTTGGCTTCCACCGCCGGCTGGATGGTGGCCGGGTGCAGCACCTTGGCGCCGAAGGCTGCCAGTTCCCCGGCTTCAGCGAAACTCAATTCGGGGATGGGCAAGGCGCCGGGAACGACGCGCGGATCGGCTGTTAGGACACCTTCCACATCGGTCCAGATCTGGACTTCCGTGGCCTGGAGGGCCGCGCCGAAAAGGGCCGCGGAATAGTCGCTGCCGCCCCGGCCCAGGGTGGTGGTGAGGCCCTCCTCCGTGGCCCCGATGTAGCCTTGGGTGACCAGCACGCGGTCTATTCCCAGATGGGGCGCGAGGTGGGCGATGGCCAACTCGCGGAGCAGCCCGATCTGGGGCTGGCCCTCGCCGAAGGTGGCATCCGTACGCATGACTGTGCGGGCGTCCACCCAGGCCGTGGCCAAGCCCTGGTGTTCCAGGAAGGCAGCGAAGATCCCCGTGGACAGCCGTTCGCCGAAGGAGGCGATGGCATCCTGGCTGCGGGGGCTCAATTCCCGCAGCAAAGCGACGCCGCGCAGCAGCAGCTCGATTTGCCCGAAAGCATCGGTGAGGCCCTGGTCTAAGCCGTCGGGGACGCCGCCTTCAAACAATTCTTCGGCGGCGCGACGATGATGCTGGATGAGGGCCTTCAATTGCTCAAGGGCCGTGGGTAGATCGCCTTGCTCTGCGGCGTGGGCGGCGGCCAAGAGCCCGTTGGTGGTCTTGCCCATGGCCGAGAGCACCACCAGGGGGGCCTTGGGCAGGGCTGCCCGCACGAGGGTCGCCACCTGGCGCATGCAGGCCGCGTCGGCGACGCTGCTGCCGCCGAACTTGAGGATGAGCGGGTGGATGGGCGTCAAAGCAGGCCCTTGGCGTGGGCCAGCTCGGCATTCAGGATCGAACCGCCCGCCGCACCGCGCTCGGTGTTGTGGCCCAGCAGCGTGAACTTGATGCCCAGCAGGGGGCAGGGCCGGATGCGGCCCACGTGCACGCTCATGCCGCCATCCTGCTCCACGTCGCGGCGCACCTGGGGCCGGTCCTCGGCGTCATGGAGGCGGATGGGCACTGGCGGCGCCGATGGCAAAGCCAACTGTTGGGGTTCCGGTTTCCAGATCCTGAGAACTTCCCGCACCTGCTGGGGATTCGGATTGCCTTTCAGTTTCACGCTTACGGCTTCGGTGTGGCCATCGATGACGGGCACCCTGTGGCACAACGCCGATACCCCGATGCCAGCCATTTCAACGCCCTCGGCGGTGAAGCGGCCGAGCATCTTCGGGAGTTCCTCTTCGACCTTTTCCTCCTCGTTGCGGATGTGGGGCACCACGTTATTCAGAATGTCCAGGCTTGATACACCGGGATAGCCCGCGCCGCTGACGGCCTGCATGGAACTCATGAACACCTGTTCCACGCCGAAGGCCTGGTGCAGCGGCGCCAGGGCCATCACCAGCACCGTGGCGGTGCAGTTGGGATTGCAGAGGATGGCGCCCTTCCAGCCGTGGTGGCGGCGCTGCAGTTCCACCAGGCGCAAATGCTCGGGGTTCACTTCGGGCACCAGCAGCGGCACTTCCCGGGCCATGCGGAAGGCCGAGGCGTTGGAGAACACGAGGGCGCCCGCCTGGGCGAAAAAAGGCTCCAGCTCCGAAGCCGGGCCGCTGTCCAGGGCGCTGAACACGATCGGGGACAGGGCGTGGTCGGGGTCTCCGGGCACCAGCACGTGGTCCGCCAGGCCCCCGTAGGGCTCCCCGTCCAGGCGCCACGCGCAGGCCTCGCGGTAGCGCTTGCCGGAGCTGCGTTCGCTGGCGGCCAGATGCTGGATGATGAAGAGCGGATGGTTGGCCAGGCGCCGCACGAAGCGCTGGCCGACGACTCCGGTGGCGCCCAGGACCGTGACGGGAATCTTGATGTGCTGGGTCATGTCAGTCCTTCAGGAAATAGATGGCCAAGCGCTTGTTCAAGGCCACGCCCAGGGCCAGGTCCGGCAAGGTGATGTGCTCGTGCTCGGTGTGGGCCACGGCGATGGAGCCGGGCCCCGCCAAGACCACCGTGCGGTCCGGGATGAGTTCCCGCAGTTGGGGCGCATCGCTGCCAAAGGGCATGGAGGCCTGAAGGAAACCGGGGATCGACGGGTAGCGGTCGGCGGGTTCCGCCAGCAGGCGCACCACCTCGCCGCCCTCGGGCTGGAGATCCCGGGCCTGCAGCTCGAAGATCGAATGGGGCAGGGTACGGGCCAGCACATGGGCCTCCGCGAGGGCTGGGATGGTATTGATGGCTTCGCCCCCTTCGATGCGGCCCAGGTTCCAGACCTCCGGACCGAGATCTGGATCTTCGAGGCCCGGCAGCCCCCGCATCCGCTGCAGCCAGTCGATGAGCATCCAGTTGGCATCCACCCCCAGGTCCGGAGAGCCGCTGTGGGCGGACCTGCCTTGGCAGCGCATCCGCAGATGCAGCACTCCCCGTTGGCCCGAGGCGAGCTTCAGCTCCGTGGGTTCGCCATTGATGAGGGCCCGGCAATCCCGCACCCGGTCCGAGAGGCCCAGGGCCGCGGTGGCTCCGGCGCTATCGGTTTCCTCGCCCACCACGCCGAGCCAGGCGAAGCCTGTGATGCCTTCGCTCAGCATCTGGCGGATGGCTTCCAGCTGGGCCATGATCTGGCCCTTGGCGTCGCAGGTGCCACGGCCGAAGATCGCGTTGCCCTGTTTTCGCGGCGGGATGAAGGGCGGCACCGTGTCCAGGTGGGTGGAGAAGAGCACCCGTGGCCTGCCCCACAGGGCCAGCACATTGGTGCGGCCCTCGGCCACGGGCTGCTCGAACACGTCGGCGCCCATCTCGGCCATGAGCTGCCGCAGCAGCGGCAGCATCGCGTCTTCGCGGTCCGAAGTGGAATCGACCTCGCACAGGCGCATGAGCCAGTGCTGCATCCAAAGCGGACCGGGCGGGGCAGGGTGTTTTTTGGTGTGGGCCTTGGTCATGGGGACCTGTCCATCGGAGCAGCATCGGCGAAGTGCCCAGTAAGCCGAACTCCGGCTTCCGGACAACGATGGTGCCACCGAAACGAGGTGCCCGGCACCCGCCCTGATGTGACTCGCAAGGGTCGGGGGTGAAGCAGGGTGAAGCCTTCGTCCATCAGGCACTTCACGGCGGGGGACCGCCCTGACAGCCGCCGGGATTTAGCCCGTGCGTCCAAGGTCCGCGCTGTTGCTTCGCGGGCCCTTCGGCGATCCACCCCTTTCGCGTGGCCTCAATGGGTGCAACCCCTCCGCCGCGCTACTGATGGGAACCGCTCCTCCATCGGAGCCTCCAGCCTCTCAGGTCCGGGCCCAAGACTCAAGGGTGAAGGATGGGCTCATAGGAACCCGAGATTCGGGTAGCTCCCCCCCAGCACCGTGCGGCTGCTCACGCCCAGCCACTTGTCCAGCACCGTGGCGTAGAGGTTGCGGAAATCGGTGGTGAACTTCATGTTCCCGTTGCTGTCCAGGCTCGTGAGATCGGGAAAGTTGGAATAGAGGCCGCCTTTCACGCCCTTGCCGATGGCGTAGCCAAGCCCCGCGGTGCCGTGGTCCAGGCCGCCGTTGTTCTCCCGCACCCGCCTTCCGAATTCGCTCCAGCCGATGATGAGCACTCGGTCCTGGGCGTTGCCCTTGGCGGTGCTGATGCTCGCGAGGTCCGCGTAGAAGGCGCTCAAAGAAGCACCCATCTCCTTCAGCAGCAGGGGGAAGTCCCGGGCGTGGTTGCTGTGGGTGTCGAAGCCGCCGGTGGTGGCCACGAAGACCTGAGATGGCAGATCCTTGGCGACCATCTCCGCGATGAACTTCAATTGGTAGGACAGGTGCCGGTAGCCATCCCGGAGGGTTGCGTCCGGGTAGGTGGCATCGCCAGGGTAGGGCACGCTGGGGGTGCGGCGGCTGGTACCGATGAGGTTCGAAAAAAGCGACTGGGCCTGGTCGTAGAGCTGGCCCGATTCCATCGCGGCCTTGAGCCCCGAAGAACCCGGGGTGCCGCTCAGGGCGAAGCCATCGGTGAAGCCGGCCCGCAGGGGCACGGGATCCTCGACGCTGCCCCATTCCGACCGGGTGGACGGGAAGCGGTAGGTGTCGGGGCTTGAGATGTTCACGAAGTTGCGGTCAACGCCTTGGAGGCCCAGGGGCAGGCCATCGGTGCTGATGCCCCGCAGCGGGTCGCCGCTTCTTGCGAAGGCCAGGTCCGCGTAGCGGCCCATCCAGCCGGTGCCGCCGGGCACGGCGGACCCCTGCCACCAGAGGTCCGCAGCCAGGAAATGGGAGAGCGTCGGATTGGGCATGCCGATGCCCGGCAGCCAGGCTACTCGCCCCTGCTGGTGCAGAGCGGCCATCCCGGCGAAGGCATTGTTGAGGCCGATGTTCGAGCCCAGATCTGTGGTCGCCGCGGGATTCACCTTCAGGGTGGGACGCAAATTCTGGTAGGCGCCGGCATTGGCGCCCCCGATGGGGACGAGAGCGTCCAACAGATCCATGCCGCCCTCGGCGGTGATGATCACGAGAATGGGCGAGGTGGGCGCGGGAGTCGGAGGGGGGGGCGGCGGGCCGCCGCCCGGGCCACTTGAAGCGGTGACGGCTCCGCCGCCGCCGCAGGCCAGGCCGGTCATCGCGGCACTTCCGGCCGCCAGAGTCTGCAGGAATTCTCGGCGCTTGGACATGTGGCCTCCGAATATTAATGCTGCTGGGCCTGGGGCGAGCAGAGGATGAGGAAGGCCAGGCGCCGAACGGCGTCTTCGGTGGCAGGTTTGCCGTCCCAGGCGAAGGGCTTGGCCCAGACCAGGGTCAGCCAGGCATCCCGCAGCCCCGTGGGGATCGGCGCTGGCTGCAGCAGGGCCACCAGGCGGTTGAAGACGTCAAGGGCGCTGGCGGGCGTGGCAGGAAACCACTCGTGGATATCCGTATCGAAAAGGAAGCGCGGCACGTGATTGTGGTCGTCACCCCGGCCCTCCTTTGCGGCCAGCGCATAGGCGGTGCGCGTGCGGTGGCGGTAGGTGTCGCTGTTGAGCCAGCCGCCGTGCTCCTTCCAGCCATTGGGCCCCTTGGGGTTCAGCAGGTCCTGGCCCATGTTGAAGAAGCCCGAGGTGTCCCAGTTCACGAAGGCCGACCAGGCGCCGAAGCGGGGCGGGTTGGCGGGATTCTGCAGGTAGGGGGCCATCGCGGAGGCCAAGTCCGGCATGAGCAGCCGCGCGATACGCACGCTCCAGGCCACGGGCCCCTCCACCAGAGCGAAACGATGAGCGGGATCGTAGAAATAGGCTGACTTGAACAGGACCTTGAGGCTGCGCCCGATAGCGAAATTGTTGGCCAGGATCACGTCCCGGAAATCATTCACCACATTGGCCGGTAGTTCGGGACTCAAGAAGAAATGGAGCAGCCGCTGGGCCAGGAATCCAGCGCAGGCCTGGGCGCGCTGCGTCAGGATGAGCCGGATCGCGTCAGCGCCGTAGTGGCTGTCTGCGCCCAGATCCAGGGTCACGCCGAAAAGCGTGAAGGTGCCGCTCTTGCGCTGGTTGGGCAGCATCGCGTAGCCGTGCAGCCAGGGATGGTCGGGATAGGGATTGGCTTGGCCCCGGTACACGATGAATTCCGCATCGTTGTAGTAGTAGGGGTTCTTGGGATCCGGGAAGTCCCGGCCAATGTAGTCCCATCCCGTGAGCGCCTTGGCCAATTCGGTGATGTCCTGCTGGTTGTAGCCGTTGTCGATGCCCAGGGAGTAGAGCTCCAGGACTTCCCGGGCGTAGTTCTCGTTGGGAACGTCGCTGGCCTTCTCGACCTTGTTCTGCACGGTGTCCAGCCAGATCATCATGGCCGGGTCCTGGCTCACGGCCAGCAGCAGGTCGCCGAAGGGCCCGCGTCCCAGGCTGCGGAAGAGCTGGATCTGCTTCAGCATCAACGGGATGTTGTCCACCTTCTTGGCGCCGGTGGCGAAGTGCTGATGCCAGTAAAGGGCCAGCTTCTCGGTGAAGGGATTGGGTGCGTACTGCATGCGCCAGACCCAGTAGCCCTGGGCCTCCGTGAGGTCCGCGGGGTGCTCCACCCGCAGGTTGAAGGGATGGGGCGCCCACTGGTCCGGTTCATTGCCGTAGCCGGGGTAGTCCACCACATTCGCCAACGGCAGGGCGGCGGTGAGGGCTGCTTCATCGGCGCTGCCATCCACCCAGGCATCGACGGTGGTCCCGATGGCCCGCATGGCGAGCGTGGCGGCGGCCTCGGGCTTCAGCCCGAAGCCCGCCCGCCGGCCGAAATGCAGCACGTCGTCGGGCGTCCAAGTGGATTTTAGGGCATCAAAGGTCGCCATGGGGCACCCCAGCAGTGGGTCGAAACCAGATCGGTGAGTGGATCAATCATCAGGCCCAAAGCCCCCGTGGAGGCCCCGGGACGGGCATCCGGCACGGCTTCGCTGGCCCACATTTGGGAACCTCTGGATGAACGGTAGGGCAGCGCTGACGAACGGCTGGGCTACAACAGGTCCAGCAAGAGCGCCTCACCCCGGGGCCATTCGCCGAAGCCCGAGGCGGTGTTCATGTGCCCGCAGGCCCCCACGTTGGTGAATTGGCTGCCCCAGCTGTCGGCAAAACTTTGGGCCCGTTCAGGCGTGAGGAAGGGGTCGTTCGTGGACGCCACCACGCGACTGGGGAAGGGCAGGCGCCCCCGCGGGATCGGGCCGAAATTGCGCAGCCCTTCGAGGCCGTCCTCGCGGTCCACGTCCGCCGGCACCACCAGTAGCGCGGCCTTCACGGGCCAACGGGCAGAGAAGAAGGCGTCCGCTGCCCAGTGCACGATGGCCAGGCAACCGAGAGAATGCCCCACCAGCACCGCTGGAGTTTCGGTTTCCTGCCAGGCATGGGCGAGGAGATCATCCAGGGCCTCCATCCATTCGGCCCGGCGGGGAAACTCCCAGTTGGGCATTTCCACGCGCAACGCGCCCTTGAGGCTGGCTTCCCACAGACTTTGCCAGTGGCCAGGACCTGAGTTCTGATAGCCGGGGACGAGGATGATGGGGTGGTCCATGGGGGGGCCTGGGGCAGGGTTCCAGTGTCCGGCGTCAAGACCCGGGCCTCAAGCACAAGTCATCTCGGCGCTAAGCTATTCCTTGAGGTATCCATGCTCACCATCCACGGCCGCACCTTCACCAACCGCCTGATCCTGGGCACGGGCAAGTACAAGGATTTCGCCACCATGAAGGCCTGCTACGAGGCCTCGGGCACCGAGATGGTGACCCTCGCGGTGCGGCGTTTCGACCTGAATGCCGCGGGCGAGGAGAATATCCTGAACTGGATCCCGAAGTCCCTGGCCCTGCTGCCCAACACCGCGGGCTGCTACACCACCGAGGACGCGCTGCGGGTCGCGCGCTTGGCCCGCGAGGCGCTGCAGACCGACTGGATCAAACTCGAAGTCATCGGCGACCCCAAGTCCCTGTACCCGGACAACGAAGAGACCTTGAAAGCCGCGGCCATCCTGGTGAAAGAGGGTTTCGTGGTGCTGCCCTACGTGATTGCGGATCCCATCCTCACCAAAAAACTCGCCGACGTGGGCTGCGCGGCGGTGATGCCCCTGGGCAGCGCCATCGGCTCGGGGCTCGGCGTGCAGAACCCCATGACCCTGATGCTCGTGAAGGAGGTATTGGAGCCCTATGGCCTGCCCATGATCGTGGACGCCGGCGTGGGCACCGCCAGCGATGCGACCCTGGCCATGGAACTGGGCGCCGACGCCGTGCTGCTCAACACCGCCGTGGCCGAGGCCGCGGACCCCGTGAAGATGGCCGCCGCCATGGACCACGCTGTGCAGGCTGGACGACTCGCCTTCGAAGCCGGGCGCATGGCCAAGCGACTCTATGCCTCAGCCAGCAGCCCCCTGGCGGGCGTGGTGGGGAAGTGACTCCCGCGGTGCACCCCCACGCCGAGCTCATCACTCGCTTCTACACGGCCTTCGTGGCGCGTGATGTGGAGGCCATGGTCGCCTGCTACCACCCAGACTGCATGTTCATGGACCCGGTCTTCGGGCGGCTGAATCATGACGAGGTCTGCGCCATGTGGCGAATGCTCAACGCGCGGGGCAAGGATTTGGCGATCACGTTTGAAAAAGTGGAGGCCGATGATGGTTCTGGCAGCGCCCACTGGGAAGCGACCTACATGTTTTCCAAGACCGGCCGGAAGGTGCACAACAAGATCGATGCGCAGTTCGGATTTCTGGACGGGCTGATTCTGGCGCACCGGGACCGCTTCGATTTCTACGCCTGGACACGGCAGGCTCTCGGCCTTCCGGGCGTGCTCCTGGGCTGGTCGGCGCCGATCCAGAACAAGGTCCGGCGGGAGGCCCGGAAATCGCTGGATGCCTACATGGGGCGCCAGGACTAGGTGTCTAGATCAGGGCAGGGGTGGCAGCAGCCGGCAGTCCACGTCCATGGCCTGGAGGGCTTCGATGACGGTGGTGGTGTCCTGGGTCTGCAGGACGATGTGGAAGGGCAGGTTGGATTCGGCGGCCTGGAGGATCTCGAAGAGGATGCGGCCATCTTCGGACGGAGCATCCTGCAAAAGCTGGTCCGCGTCCAGGATGAAGAGCGCCGCGCCGTTGCCTTCCAGCCAGTCGAGGTCATTCAGGCATTCGTCCAGGCCATCCCAGTTCTCACCGAAATAGGGCGGGAATTGCAGGACCGCGGCAAATTCGTCGAACAGCGCATTGGCCGTGCGCATCTTGGAAGCCCGCAGCCAGCGGGTTTCGAGGCCCTGCTCCCGCATTCCCTCCAGGCCCATCACCGCTTCGCACAGGTCTTCAGCGCTCCCGGCGATGACGTGGACGTGCGGTGCTTCGGTCTCCAGCAGGAATTCCCAGCTCATGGGGCCCTCATTTCATCTCGGTGAAGGTGCAGTAATGGTCCGCGGTGTACCAGGCGCGGCCATCGCTGCCCGAGACGATGCGCTCAGGCCCGCGGCTGCGGCCGTCAAACTTCCGGTGCACGTCCCATTCCTGGTAGGCGATGCGCTGTCCGTTGGCTTCCCGGGGGAGCTTGGTTTCGCCATTGGTGCCGTAGTTGCCGAAGTAGCGGCCTCCGTGGAACCCAGGCCTGGCCGCGTGATGGGAGCGCACGTAGTCCAGCGTGTCCCAAGCGTAGGCGGGAATGGCCGAGGGCGCCACGCGCTTGGGATGGCAGTCCGCACGCAACGCCGGGGCCGCGGCGGAGGATAGCGACAGAACCACTAAGAGGGGCAGGATCGTCAGGGCGGACAGTGTATTCCGCAGGACTCTGAGGGCTCGGCTGAGCATCGTGCCTCCTGGATACACTACATAGTGTGCGCAGGGTTCCAAGACCTGGGATTTCCCAACTTAGTCCGCCAAGGGCATTCTGGTGGCCGAGGTCGTCATGCCGATGCCATCCCGTTTGCTGCTGTCCTGGGTGCTGCTTGCCGCATCCCTGGCCCACGCTCCGATGCCGGCCGCGACCGCCCCTCGGCACCGCCCCAAGCTGATTCTGGTGATCAGCGTGGACCAATTGAGCGCGGACCTCCTCCAGCGCTTCGGGAAGGACCTTCCTGGCGGTCTGGGGCTGCTACAGGAACAGGGCGTCGTGTTCACGGAAACCTATCACGATCACGCCTTCACGGAGACCGGCCCCGGCCACTCGGTGCTGTTGAGCGGGCGCTTCCCAGGGCACACCGGCATCATCGAAAACGAATGGTTCGACCGAGCTTCGGGACGCATCGTCTACTGCGTGGATGACGAGGCGGTGCAGCTGATCGGCCGGGATGGCCTGATGGGGGCTTCCCCTTCCCGCTTCTTGGGATCGACCCTCGGGGATTGGCTCCAGGCGCAGGTGAAGGGCAGCAGGGCCTTCTCGCTCTCCGGGAAGGACCGGGCCGCGGTGCTGATGGCAGGGCGGGCGCCCACGGCGGTGTACTGGTTCGAAGGTGCGGCCGGTTTCACCACCTCCACGGCCTATGCCCAGGCCAAGCCGGAATGGCTGGCGGCCTTCGACCTGGAGCTGAACCATCGCTTCCTCAGCGAAAACTGGACTTGGACACCTTTGCAACCCTCCAATGGCGCTGCTCGCACCGCGTTGTGGACGCTGCCGGAGGGCCTGCAGGTGCGCAACGGGCTGCCCCGGGTGGTCCAGGGCGCGGGCATGCCTCTGGACAAGGGCTTCGTGGAGCGTTTCCGCCACTCGCCCTTTTTTGATCAGGTGACGCTCGAAGCCGCGCGCAGGCTGGTGGAGCAAGAAGGGGTCGGGCGCGGCCCCGGCACCGACCTGTTCATGTTGAGCCTCTCGGCCACGGATTATATCGGCCACAATTTCGGCACTGGCGGTGTGGAGATGTGGGACCAGATCCATCGCCTCGACCGCCAACTGGGAGCCTTCCTCGCTTGGCTTCGCCACCGAGTCCCGGACCTATGGGTGGTGCTCAGCTCCGATCACGGCGGCATGGATCTGCCCGAGGGACTGAGGGACGACGGCTTTCCCGCCGAGCGGCTGTCGCAGCCCAAGGACTGGTATGCGCACCTCAACCAGGCCTTGCACCAGCGGCTGCAGGTGAATGTGGATCTGGTGCGGCGTTTCAATTCACCCAAGCAGATCTACCTGGATGATGGGGCCATCAGGAAGCTGGGCCTGGATCGCCAGCAGGTGTTGGAGTCGATCACCGCGCAGCTGCGGTCCCAGTCCGAAGTGCAGGAGGTATTCTCCGCCGAGGCTCTGGCGGCGCTGCCCGACGGCCCCTCGGCCAGCCCCCGGGATTCCAGTTTGGGGAGTCGCCTCAAGCACAGCTTCATGCCCGGGCGCAGTGGGGACCTGCTGGTGGTGTTCAAGCCTCTGACCATGTTCCATGAACCACCTTACGCCGCGAACCACGGCAGCCCCTGGGACTACGACCGGCGGGTGCCGCTGATCTTCCTGGGCCCCTGGAAGGCGCGCACCGTGGCGGAACCCGTGCGGACAGTGGACCTGGCCCCGACCCTGGCCCGGGAGCTGGGCCTCACCCCGTCGGAGCCTCTCGACGGGAAGGCCCTTGAGCTGGAAGTACCAAGGAGGAAGTAGCCCGCCTCCGTCACACTGGGTAGATGGCCAAAATCCTGCTCCCGCTCCTGGCGATCCTATCCTTGCTGCCCATGGTGCCGGCCTGGGCCGCGCTGGTGCTGGGGATCCTATTGGCGCTGGCCTTCGGGAACCCCTATGCCGCCCTCACCAAGCCCTTGACTCCCAAGCTGCTGGCCTGGTCGGTGGTGGGGCTGGGGGCGGGCATGAACCTGGTGGAGGTGGGCAAGGTGGGCCTGCAAGGGTTCGCCTACACGGCCGTGGGCATCGCCTTCGCGCTTGGAGTGGGCCTTTACCTGGGCCGGCGCTTGGGGGTGGCAGGCGCTACCTCCATGTTGATTTCCGTGGGCACCGCCATCTGCGGCGGCAGTGCCATCGCCGCTGTGGCGCCGGTGATCCACGCCGGGGACGAGGATACCTCCGTAGCCTTGGCCACAGTCTTTTTGTTGAACGCCCTGGCGCTGATCTTGTTCCCCGTGATCGGCCACTACTTCCACATGGCGGAGCGGCCGTTCGGATTATGGGCTGCCCTCGCCATCCACGACACCAGTTCCGTCGTGGCCGCGGGCGCCGCCTTCGGGCCTGTGGCGGAATTGGTGGCCACCTCCACCAAGCTGGCGCGGGCCCTGTGGATCGTGCCGGTGGCCTTCGGCGTGGGCATGCTGCACGTCCGGCTCCGGGGGCAGTCCGCTGCAGAGCTGCGCCCCAAGGCCAAACGGCCCTGGTTCATCCTGGGTTTCCTACTGGCGGCGGCCCTGGTCACCTTCGTACCCGGGCTGAAAACCGCGGGCCATGTCGTGAACGAAATCGCCCATCGCCTGCTGGTGCTGACGCTCTTCCTACTGGGCTGCGGCATCACCCGGGAGGCGCTGAAGAAGGTCGGTGCGCGGCCCCTCATCCAGGGTGTGGCCCTTTGGTTCATTGTCGCTACCGCCACCCTGGGCGCGATTCTCTGGGGCTGGATCGCTTGATATCAGCGCGTGTAGAAGCGGCTCTCGCTGGGTTCCACGTAGTTCTGCTCACCGCTCTCCAAGTCATAGGCGTGGAGGTATTTCAAGGGGGGGCTGTAGAGATGCAGGCTTACGGCTGGGGCAGCGGAGCGATTGGATACCACGTGGATGGTGTCGTGGGTCTCCACGGTGATCTGCCGCTCGCCCAGCTGGTTGTCCCCGGTCTTCTCTAAAGGGATGCCCTGGCCCTGCCACCGGTAGGTGGTTTCCACCAAGTCGCCCAGGACCACGAGGGTGCTGCCCCAGGAGGCGCCGTGGTCGTGCAGCGCGGTGTGGTGGCCCGGCAGCCAGCAGAGCAGCAGGATCTCCCAGGAATTATTCAGGAAGAGCCGCCGCCGCACATAGCCGCTGGGATCGAAGGCCAAGTGCGGGCCCAAGGTGCCCCAATCAAGACGGGTGGTGGCTAGGGCCGCCAGCAGGCCGCGTTGGTCCTCTTGGGTCGGCCCCCCCGGGCGGCCTTCGGGCAGTGGCCAACCGAGGGTCGCTGGACAAAAGGTGGGCGTGTCCACAGGCACGAGGCATGACTCCAGGGGGAAGTACTGCCTTGAGTGTAATCCCGCAGAAGCCCCCGCGCTTGGGCGGCGATAGTCGGTCTTAGGGTCCGTTACAAAATAACCAGCGCAGTTCTGGTTGGTTTGATACAGCCCCTTATGCCGGTTCCCTATCGAAATGGCCTAGTTATTTTTTCCGACGGCTTACCATCGGCGGCGCCAGCCGTGGCGGTGGCCATAGCCGTGGTGGTAGATCACCACCGGGGCGGGCTCGAGGCAGATGGGCGCGGGGCGCAACACCACGAGGGGGCGAGGAGCCCAGAACCCGCCACGCACCACGACGCGGGGGCCGCAGCCGTGGGCGGAGAGAGGTGCCGCCAACAGAGCGGCGAAACCGGCCAGTAGAAGGGAGCGCATGGGACCTCCAGGGTCGACAGGAAATGGAAAAAGGGCGGGGAAGCGGTTCACGCTGCCCCGCCCAGGCGGGAGGAAGGGGGACACCTCCCGCTATTTGTTCAGGGGTTATTTCTGGGTACGGGCGTTGTGCTTTTTGCGGTAGATCTTCTTGGAATCCTTGTTCTCTTCCTTGTTCAACTTGGTCTGCTCTTTCTTGGTGATCTTGCCGTCGGCCTCGGCCTTGGCGATGTCCTTGTTCAGCTTGCTCTCACGCTTCTCGAGATTGATGGTCTCCTTGGGGGTGAGCTGGCCGCTCTTCACGCCCTGGGCGATGCGCTTCTGCTGGCGGTCGGCCCGGCGTTCCACCTGGGCTTCGCGCTTGGGCGTGCTGGTTTCCTGGGCGACGAGCGCCGCGCCACTGATGAGGGTGCCGACGACGATGAGGGCCAGACGCTTGGTGATGGTGTTCATGGGATCTCCTTGGGATCGGGGCGGTAGGTTTGCCCACGTGCATGTAATCACTGGCCGTGCCAGAGTACAAACACCTTTGAAAGCAGGAGATGGCAAAGGTTGAGGCGAGATTCCAAAGCGTTTTGCAACCCTTGGCGCCATGGTTGTTGTAGCTTTCAACGGGCGCGGCGGTCGCCTATGATCTGCGCCGGCACGCCTGCGACGATGGCGTAATCCGGAACATCCCGGGTGACCACCGCGCCCATGGCCACCACCGCGTGGTCGCCAATGGTCACGCCATCGGTGATGCCGGCATTGGCCCCCACCCACACATCCTCACCAATGTTGATGCCCTTGGAGGTCACAGGCTGGCTGCGGATGGACCGCTCCGGATCCAGGCCGTGGTCGAAGGCATAGATCACGGCCCCCGCCGCGATGCGGGTGTCGCGGCCGATGGTGATGCCCTTGGCGCCTCCATCCAGGCTGGCCCGGGCATTGATGCTGACATTCGCTGCCAGTGTGATCGGGCCATGAAGGAAGGCTTCAGCGGCAATGGCACAACCGGACCCGATGACCACGGCCCTCCCCGGTTCGCCGAAGATCCGCGCACTGGGTGCGATGAAACAACCCTCGGCGATCTCCACGGTCTCCACGGCCATGAGGTGCCGCTGGGTTTCCCGCTGCCAGAGCTCGGCCCAGGCGCGGTGCCGCTCTTTCAAGTTGAAATAGAGCCAGGGCATCCAGCCCAGACGCAGCTTGTGCTGTTCACGAAAGGGCAGGTGGGCGTCCATCGTCCAGGTGATGGGTTACTTCAGGGCGGCCTCGATGGCCCCACGCAATTCGGAGCCTTCCGGGGTCACCCCGCTCTTGAAGGCGGCGATCACCTGGCCATCCTTGCCGATCAGATATTTGTGGAAATTCCAGGCGGGTTCGCCGTGCTTGGCGGTCAAGAAAGCGTAGACAGGCGCTTGATTCGAGCCCTTCACATCGAGCTTCTCGAACAGGGGAAAGTTCACATGGAATTTTGTGGAGCAGAAGGACTGGATCTGCTCGGCGCTGCCGGGCTCTTGGCCGCCGAACTGGTTGCAGGGGAAGCCCAACACCACCAGACCGCGATCCTTGTAGTCGGTATAAAGCATCTGCAGGCCCTCATATTGGGGCGTGTAGCCGCATTCAGATGCGACGTTCACGGCCAACACGACTTTGCCCTTATAGGCCGCCAGGGATTCCGGCTTGCCATCCAGCTTGGTTACGGTCATTTCGAAGAAGGACATGGGCTTCTTCCTTTCCGCGGGCGGCGCCGCAATCAGGGACAGGGTGGCAAGGGAGAAAAGCAGGTAGCTCATAGGGCCTCAGGACCAAGTGATTTCGAAGACCATCCGGCAGGGATGGGCTTCTCCTTCCATCTTCGCAGGAGTGAAAGCCCATTGCTCCGCCCAGGTTTCCAGTGTCGAGACTTGGTCGAAGGGCGCGCCGTCCATCTGCACCGCGCGGACTTTCCCTGCGACGTCGAGGGTCAGTTCCAGCCGCACCAAGCCCGCGAAGCCCGGGAGGGCAGGTTTGGCGGGCATCTCCAGGAGAGCGGCGGGGATGGCCTCCACCCGGTGGGGATCCTTGCCGGCGGCGGCCAGCCGCTGGGCCACGGAAGCATCGAACTGAGGCTCCAAAATTGAGGTGGACTTGGACCGGAACAAGCGGCGGAAAAAATTCATGGCGGCTCCCAGCACCATTGTCACCGATGGGCGGGGCCATCGGCCCACTGAGCGGACTCGGCCCGTGCCGGTCAACCCCGGCGCTATGGTGGAGTCTGGAATTCCATCGGAGGGCGGATGCACCAGTGGGGCGACGATGCCAACGATGCGCCACCGGACACTCCGACCTTCCGGGTGGGGTCGGCTTGGGGACTCCCCGGGAGCATCCGGCGCCTTCTGGCCACCCGTTTCGCCCCAGTGTTCAAGCCATGAAGAAGGTGGACCTGGAACGAAATCTATGGGAGCGCATCACCCGGCCCTGGACCTGGGCAACGATCCTGGGCTTCGCCGCGCCCTTCGTCCTCCTGCGCAGCTGGATTTTCTGGCACCAGCAGCTGAACCATCCGCTCACCCTGGCGGGCGCGGTGCTGGTCCCCATCTTCGTTTCCATGGGGTTCACCTGGACCGCGCCCCTGGCGTGGCGCTACACCGGCGATGGGCGCCCCATCGCTGGGATCATCCGGGGCACCCTGCAATCTGTCGTGGTGAACAGCATCGCCGTCCTGCTGTACGTCGAGGTTGATGTTGTCCTGATCGACATGAGCCAGGCGGTCAAGCTGCATGACCTCTGGGTATCGGCGGCGGTCAATGGCGTGATCCTGGTGCCCTTCATGACCCTGGTGGGCTTTTTCATTGCTACCGGGGAAGTCAGCGAAACCGAGCACAAGCTGGCGGCCGACCAAGCCAAATCCGCCCAGGACCGGGCGCTGCAGCACCAGCTGTCGCCCCACGTGCTCTTCAATGCGCTGAACGGCTTGGCCGAGCTGGTGCGTCAGGACCCCGTGGCCGCCGAACAGGGCATCCTGGACCTGGCAGAGCTATACCGCATGGTGCTGGACACCGGCCGGCTCGCGTGGATCCCCCTGAAGGAGGAAGTCAGGCTGGTGGAGCGCTTCCTGGCGGTGGAGAAATTACGTCTGGGCGACCGCTTGCACGTCATCTGGGAATGGGATGACAACCTGAATTCCATCATGGTGCCGCCCCTGATGCTCCAGCCTCTGGTTGAAAACGCCATCAAGCATGGCCTTTCACAACGGGTGGAGATTTCAAAAATCTACATCGTCTGCCGGAAGGTGCTGGGCGATGTGGAAGTGCGCGTGGAGAACCAAGGCGAGATTGTGTCCAAAGGCGGCCGGAAGGGCGTGGGCCTTCAGAACCTTACCGAGCGTCTGCAGTTGCACTTTCCCGCGCAGAGTTCCGTCATCCTGGAAAGTGAAAATGGCTGGGTTCGGGCGGGTTTCCGAATCGAGACACGAGCCTTGGGGGTGGCCTGATGAGCAACATGAGAGTGGCACTGGCGGATGATGAACCTCTGGCGCGCTCGCGCCTGTCCCGGCTGCTCAAAGAGGCGGGCTGCGAGGTGCTGGCGGAGCTGCCGGATGGCCTGGCGCTGCTGGAGTGGCTGAAGACCGCGCCAGCCTTGGACGCCCTGTTCCTGGACATCCAGATGCCCGGCGCCACAGGGCTGGAAGTGGCCGCTGAAATCCCCCAGCCCATCCCGGTGGTTTTCGTCACGGCCTTCAGCGAACATGCGGTGCGGGCCTTCGACACTGCCGCGGTGGACTACATCCTGAAACCCATCGCGGCGGACCGCCTGGAACGAGCCCTGCAGCGGCTGCGGGATGGCCGGGTGCCCAAGCGAAGTGGGCTGGAATTACAGCAGCTGCTCCCCGGCAGCACGCGTTTCCCGGTGAAGGCCGGCGAAGGTGTCGTCTTCCTCGATTTGAAGAAGACCTCCCATTTCGAAGTCGAAACCGAGATCGTCTATGCCGTGGCCGCAGGCCAACGCCATCGCACCAGCTGGACCAGCCTGGCGGAAGTGGAAGCCGCCTTTCCGGCCGCGAACCTGCTGCGGATCCAGCGCCACCTGCTGCTGCGCCCCGAAGCCGTGCTGGGCCTCAAGCCCCTTGAAGGAGGCCGCGCCTCCGTGCGGGTCGCCGAAGGCCAAGACCTGGAAGTCAGCCGCAGCGCCACACCAAAGGTGAAGGAAGTGCTGGGGATGTAGGCTTCCAGCTTGTGCACACAAAACGAGGGGAGGGTCGCCCCTCCCCTCGTTAGGAATACAGTCTGGACTAGAAGCTGAACTTCACGCCTAGCCGAGTGCGCCGACCTGGGTCGTAGGAGCTCGGGGTCATGTAGTTGGGATTGACGGTATTAATGCCCACATCCACGTTCGTGTCCATTGAAGTGATCTTCTGCTGGTTGAAGAAGTTGAAGACATTAGCGATGAAGGTCAGCCGCTTGGTTCCACCCAGCTTGAAGGAATACTGAGCGGCCAAGTCCAGGAGGAAACGTGCCGGGAGGCGGCCTTCCACGCCACGACCGTAGACTGGAATTTCACCCGCATTCTCATACACAGGATGGGCCAGGTAGGAGGTGATCGGGGTGCCCGTCTGGTAGCGGGCCGTGAAGCCGACATTGAGACCCATGTCGAAGGTGTAGCTGCCGCCCGTATTGATCACCAGAGTGCGATCCGAGGGCAGGGCGCCCACCAGGAACTGTTCCCGGCCAGTGAGGCCGCGGGCGGGATCCGCCAGCAATTCGACGGGAAGGTCGTAGAGGCTGGAAATGTTGGGATCGGACTGGCCGTTGTCATTGCGGTACAGGCCCTCATAATTGCCTTCCAGCTTGGAGAGGCGCATGTTCATGAAGGCGTTCCAGGTGGCCGAAGATTTGCGGAGCTCGAATTCGAAGGCGTAGTAGTTGCGAGTGGGGGCCGGGAAGGTGGCCACACCGGTGAACCCAGTGAGAGCGGCGATGGCGCCGTTGTTCTCGCCGGGGTTGGCGATGAAGTAGCTGTCGCCATCTAGGGACATGTCCTCCAGGATCCGCCCTAGCTTCCGGTAGATGAAGCGGTTGCTGAGGGTGACCCCGTTCTTGAGCTCGGAATCGAAACCGAAGACCACTTCATCTTGGTACATGGACTTCGTGCCGGGAACGACCAGGGTCGTCTGATCACCGGTGGTGCGGTAGTGAATAGTGGTGATGGCGGTTCCACCGTCATCCACCACGGGAGTTCCATTCAAGATCGGATTCGAAAGGCTATTGAATCCGGGGCCCAGGGTCCGGAAATCCGACCGATTCACACCCGTTTCATTGGAGAAGGAGCGCACCGCGATGTCGTTGGGGACCTTCTCAAAGTAGCGGCCGAAGAAAGCATATAGCTTTGATTTGCCATCGCCGTTCATGTCGTAGGTGACACCCAGGCGGGGGGCAATGTTGTCGCTCGGTTTGAACTTGTAGGAGGATTGATTGCCGCTCATCTCCTGGCCTTCCATGCGCACGCCCAGCTTGAAGTTCAGCCGGTCCGCCCGAATGGAGGTCTGTAAGAAGTAGGCATCGTATTTTGTCTTGGTGGTGATCTTGGGATTCGAGGTATCGCCTCGGGTGATGCGGTAGTAGGGAGTGCCGGCAGGGCCCCCATTGATGGAGCCATACCGGATGTCAATCCGGAGGCCCTGTTGAAAGACCACCCCAGAGTGTGGATCGACGAAGCCGAGGGGACCGGAACGCTGCAGGAAGGAGCTGTAGGTCACATCCTCGTGCAGGTAGCCGGCCTTGAGATCGAAGTTGCCCCAAGTTCGGGTCAGCTTAAGATCGTACTGCTTGTTTTCGCCCTTCAAGTTCTGCTCAAAGAGTCCGGCCGAATTCGTCGAGGCATCGTTCAATCCATTGGCGGTATCCCGCACCTGCCATTCGGAATTGCCCAACGGGGAGACGGCGGTTTTAAAATCGTTCGTGGAACTCGTGAGGCGGGCTTCCAGGAAGTACTCGTTCATGAAGGTGGCGTTATATTTCAACGTCAGGGTCTGGCTGCCAAATTTCAGTTCCGTGAATTTGCCTTCGGTGCCCCGGTAGGTACTGAAAACGCTATCGCTAGGGCCAAGTGCCCGCTTGCCTGGATCCCCAAAGACACTGAGTTCCAACTGGTGATTACTGGATATCTGCCACTGCAGCTTGCCGTAGTAGGAATTGTTGGTGGTCTTCTGGTCCAGGGTCTGACCCGAAAGCGCATAGCGCGTACCATCCGAGGCGAATGGAGCGACTTGCTTCAGACTTTGGGAGACAGGGTTGTATCCGATGAAATAGAAAAGTTTGTCCTTGATCAGGGGACCGGAGACGGTGAATCCCAGTTCCTGCCGGGTATCCGATTTGAAGGTTGGCCGCTCCTGGCCGTCAACCTTATGGACCAGCCGGTCTGACGCCTGGAGCCCGTCCAGGTCCAAGAAGGCGAAGGCGCTGCCCTCGAAGGTATTGGAACCGGATTTGGTAATGGCGTTGATGATGCCGCCCGTGGTTTGACCATACTCGGCCTCCATGGCGAAGCTCTTGACCTGGACGTCCTGGATGAAGTCCGAGTTGATGCCGGTGCCCAGGGAGCCGTAAATGATGGAGAAGGAACCGCTGCCGCCGAAGCCGGTATTGGTGGTGTTGGCGCCGTCGATCACGTACTGGTTTTCAAGGCCGGATCCACCCGAAATGGAGGGGTTGCCGGCTCCGGTGCCGCCGCCATCGACCACACCCGGGGCCAAGGAGGCGATCGAGGTAAAAGAGCGGCCGAGGGGCATGGTGCTGAACTGCTCAGTGCTGAACGTCGTGCCGCTGGTCACTACGGCCGCGTCCAGGACATTGGCCGTCGCGATCACTTCAACCACCGCGGAACTGATGGGGGCGAGTCGGAAGGTGATGGGGGAACGCTGGCCGAGTTGGACGTCAACCACCTGCTTGCCGGTGGATTGGAAACCATTCGCAGTGACCGTTACGCTGTAGCGTCCGGGGATCAGGTTGGGTGCGCGAAATGTGCCTGCGGCATCCGACACAAAGTTCATTTGCCCGCGGATGCCGTCCACCAGCACGCGCGCCCCAGAAACAGGTTTGCGGTTCTGATCGACCACAGTCCCAAGGATCGATCCCGTGGTGGTGGATTCCTGGGCCACGAGGGCTGCCGACCCAGCGATGAGGGCAAGAGCTGTCAGGCCCATGCGGGGAATGATTCGGTTCATATATGAACTCCTCTAGGTGTGCGGCAGCAGCCGCAGTGGAAGGTGGAAAATGAAATCGATGAAATCAGAACCCAGCTCCATAAAACTCAACAAGCCAGACAAATAAAGGCAACGGGCGAAATTATCGAAGGACTGACTTTGTTTATGACGCTGCATCAAGCATATAAGCAAGCGATATGTTTCCTAGGCAGCCATTTCAAGGGACCATATTGAGAATTTCAACAGTGCTGTAAGCCTATTGGATCTTGAACTCTTCTCGCCAACAATTGATGGAACGATGACCAGCCATGCGCTGGGATAGCAAAAAAGAGGCGCCATAGGGCGCCTCTTTTTTGGTGGCGTTGAAAACTTTAGAACGTCAAGCGCACGCCGAGGCTGAAGCGGCGGGGTGGGACGTAGGCATAGGCTTCGTTGGCACCGAAGCCCGCGCGGACGTTGGTCCCTTCGGCCAGATCCGTGGCCGTCTGCTTGTTGAAGAAGTTGAAGACGTCGGCATAGACGGCGGCCTTGAGGCGGCTACCGATCTTGAAGTCGTAGGAAGCGTGCAGGTCCGCAGTATCGTAGCGGGGGCTGAGATTGGCTCCCTGCAGCTCTGTGTTCAACAGCGCCGGGTCCGAAGGCGAGGCCAGGAGAATGCGGGTAGAGAACACACGGCTGTTGCTGTAGTGGTAACCGGACAGCACATTGTAGGTGAGGCCCAGCAGGAAGCCGCTGTCCCACTTGTAGTAGGCGTAGCCCTTGGCCAGCCAGTCCACGGAACCATCCAGGCTGCCGTTGTTGTAGCCCAGGCGGGGATCGAAACGAGCCAAGTCACCCTGGAAGTCGGCGTTGCCTGAACTCTGGGTGTTGCCCGTGGCGCGGACGCGGCTGTAGGTCGCGAAGCCCCCCCAGTGATCCTTGAACTTGCGGGTGACAGTGATATCAAAGGTGTTGTAGTAGCGGAAGGCGCCGGGCATGTTGGCCAGCACAAAGTTGAGCGTGCCCCCGTTCACTCGATCCACGTTCTGCTGGCCAGTGAAGCCACCACCGGCGAAGTAATTCGGATCGATGACGAGGCCGCGGAAGGCATCAACGACTTTCTTCTGCGCAGCCGTTAGACTGGCGTAGGGCGTGACGCTGCGCTTGGGAAGGGCAAAGACGGACCGACCTTCATCTTCAAGGGCGTCGGCGCTGGTATAGAGGGTTGGATCCCAATCTTCCACGATGTCGTAGTCCCGGCGGTAGGTATAGACACCTTCCAAGGACCAGGCATTGCCGAAGTCCTTGGCCAAGCCCATGCGAAACTCATCGGTCTTGGGCAGCTTGAAGGTGTCGGCGAAGACGGCATCGATGGTCTTGGTACCGCCACGGCGGTTCTCCGTGACCCAGGTGTTGGCGATGCGGATCTGCTCAAGCTGCACGGAGCTGGAGAGGCTGCCGGTGAAGCGCACCATGTCCAGCTTGATGGGATCGATGTAACGGCCCCAGTAGGCGTAGGCCTTGGTGCGGCCGTCACCCTGGACGTCCCAGGTCAGGCCGATGCGAGGCGCGATGGCCAGGTCTGTCTTGAAGAGGGAGGTGCCGTTGTCAGCCTTGAAGTCATACTTGTCGAAGCGGACACCGGGTGAGAAAGTCCAGCGGCCAAGCTGCCACTGGTCCTGCACGTAGGCTCCCTGGTATTCCATTTTCGGCGTGGAACTGGCGGCACTGTCCAGTGTGCGGCGGTATCCGAAATAGCCCAGCTGAGGGCGAGATCCGTCGAACAGCTCCGTGAAGCGGTAGGCGTTCAATTCATCAGAGTCCACCGTGCCATTGTGGTTGGTGTCCAGGGCCGTGATCACGGCGCCGTAGCCATTGGCGGGATTGTTGATGGCTGAAAGCATGCGGCTGCCGGTGCCCGGAACGAAGCCACTGTACTTCGTATCCACCAAGTTGAACGAGGGGCCACCGTTGGCGGCGACGTTGCCGATGGGCCCCAGATTATCGTAGAAAACGCCTTGGGAGATGCCGACGGTCTGGGTGAGCTGGTCCTTACCCATCTGCATGCCTGCCTTCAGTGTGTGCTGGCCGAGGGCGTCGAAGAGGTAGGTGAAATCCGCGCGGACCTGATCGCGGCGGTAAAGCCTTCCGGTGTCGGCGGAGCTGTTGCCGAAGGTGCGCTGGATGGAGGGGATGGTGCCGCCCGCCGGATCGGTTTGCAGGGTGATGAGAGGACCCGCATTGGTGAAGAGCGCCTTGGTGGTATCGCTCTCTTCGTGGCGGGTGCCCTTGATGTCCAGGATGAAGCTGGGGGTCTGCCAGGTGTAGGACAGGTTGTAGTTGTTGCCACCCCGGATGGTCTTGGCCGCCTGACTGGTGACCACATTGGGATTGCTCAGATTGTCGAAGCTCCCGGGGTTGCGGCTGAAGCTGGCGAACACGCTGTGCCCTTGGGCGATGGCCCAGGTCAGTTTGAAGAAGTAACGCTGTTCATCGTTGAGGGTGGTGGCCCGGGTTTCGCCGGGAGTCAGGGTCGCACCGGGATTCACTGTGATCGTGCCATCCTCTTTGACCTTCTGGCCGGAGACCACAAACCACAGCTTGTCCTTGATGATCGGTCCCGAGAGGAACAGCGTGGTGTCATTCACCTGGGAAGGTAGGATGTAGGGACGGAAACGGCCCACGGCGCTCCACCAATCCGAAGAGCGGTGGTACTCGACCAGGCCGCCGTGGAATTCGTTGGAACCAGAGATCGTGGTGACCTGGGAGAACAGACCGGCGCGGGCAGAGTATTCGGCCGTGATGGCACCGGTTTTCACATCCTGAGTGGATACCAGCTCCGGCGCGATAGAGGTGCGGTAGGTTCCAGCTTCTGGGCTGGTGACGTCAATGCCATCGATCAGGTAGGTATTGTTGCGGGCACCCTGGTTGCCGAAGTTGTCGCGGTTCAGTCCGGCCGCCAAGGACGGGTTGCCACCAATGCTGACGACGCCCGGGGCCAAATTAATGGTGCCCAGCTGGTTGCGGGCCAAGGGTAGCGAAGTGAGCTCCTCCTGGGTCAACTGCGTGCCGGCTGTCACCGTGGTGGTGTCTACCGCAGAAATGGAGCTGAGCACTTCGACGGTGGCGCCGCCAATTGGGATGAGCTTGGCCGACACGACGGCGGTCTGATCCACCAAAACATCCACGGAATTGATAGTCTGGGCCTGATAGCCCTCGGCGCTAAGGGTGACCTTGAACTTGCCTGGAATCAGGCGCAGGAAACGCACTCTGCCGGTGGAATCCGTGACGGCGGATTTGGAGCCACCGATCTGGGTGGGACTGGAAACCACTACCGTGGCCCCGCTGACGGCTTTCCCCGTCACATCCAGGACCGCGATGGAGATGTTGCCATCACCGGCGGCATGGGCGATGAACCCCGCGGCGATGAGGAGGGCCGCAGTGCGTCCCAATCGATTTGAGAAGGGCAGCATGTATATGCTCCAGGTTTATGGCGGAGACGCTCCGCCGCTGTGGAAGGGGGTGGAGTCACGAGCCCTTTCGAGCGATTTGCACGACGCAATTCGTCCGGTTCGGGTGGATAGTTATCAATTGAGCAGCGGGAACCTTTTTACAATTTTAGGCATCCTCTGTCAACGCAAAGGAATAACTTGCATTCGGATGACAGCCCTGGGTTTATTCCACGGTCCCCAAGAGCCAGTCCTGGGCTGGAATCGACTGGTTGGAAACCCGGATCCACTCAGGTTCAATTTCGGGGAGGGGCCGTTCGGAGGCGTGGAGCGTCAGGAGCACCTGACCCGCTGCCACCAGGTCGCCGGGGGCCACGTGGATTCGAATACCCACACCGTAGTCCAGCACATCGTCCTTGCTCCGGCGGCCCGCGCCCAACTCCATGGCCAGGATGCCCAGGGCCCGGCTGTCGATGGATTGGACGAAGCCCGCCTGACTGGCCTTGATCTCCACCTGACGCGTGGCCTGGGGCAGGCGGCTGAAATCGTCCAGGGAGCTGGCGTCGCCGCCGTTCAAGGCGACGAACCGTTTGAACAGCTCGAAGGCCGAGCCGTCGGCCACGACACCCTGGACCTTGGCCAGGGCCGTATCCAGATCGGCGGCCAGGCCGCCCAACAAGAGCATCTCGGCAGCTAGGCGGAAACTCATGCGTGCCAGCACCGAGCTGCCGTGCTGGCCCCGCAGGATCTCCACGGATTCCATGACTTCCAAGGCGTTGCCGATGGCCCAGCCCAGTGGCTCCTCCATGCGGGTGATGAGGACCTTCATCTTCATGCCATGGGATTTGCCCACGTCCACCATGCTGCGGGCGAGGGTGGTGGCGTCTTCCAGGGTGGCCATGAAGGCGCCGCTGCCGCACTTCACGTCCAGCACCAGCGCGTCGGCCCCGCCCGCCAACTTTTTCGACATGATGCTGGCCGTGATCAAGGGGATGGATTCCACCGTGGCGGTCACGTCCCGCAGCGCGTAGAGTTTCCGGTCTGCGGGACAGATATCAGCGGTCTGGGCCGAATTGGCGAAGCCCAACTTCGCCAGACCGGCGATGAATTCCGCTTCCGGCAGCTCCACCTTCATGCCGGGGATGGCGGCGTACTTGTCCACCGTGCCGCCGGTATGTCCTAGGCCGCGCCCGCTGAACATGGCGCATTTCAGGCCACAGGCTGCGACGATGGGCCCCAGGATGAGGGTGGTCTTGTCCCCCACGCCGCCGGTGCTGTGCTTGTCCACCTTGACGCCGGGCACCGAAGAGAGATTGATGCGGTGACCCGAGTCGCGCATGGCCAGGGTCAGCGCCAGCGTCTCAGCGGTGTCCATGCCGCGCCAGCAGATGGCCATCAGCAGGGCTGAACTCTGCTCGTCCGGGACGGCGCCGGTGGTGACACCGTCCACCCAGAAGGCGATCTGCTCCCCATTCAAGGCCCGGCCGGATTTCTTGGCGTGGATCAGATCATACATCCGCATGGCTCATTCCTTTTTGAATGGAACCAGAATAGCGGGGCAGATCCTAGATTCCCTGAAGTGTGCGCTCCATCAACACTGTAACGGCGCGCTCCTTGAACTGAACCTTGTAATCCGCGAAGTCCTTCCAGGCTTGGTCACGGTTGCCCGCCAGGCGATCGGCTTCTACCAAGGTGTTCCAGTAGAGATTGGCCCAATCTTCCTTGGGGGTGGCGCTGGAGCGCAGGGGCGTGAGCAGGTCCAGGGCCTCTTTTCCTTGCCCCAGGGCGACGGCGCGTTCAGCCAGGGCGATGCGGGACCAGGGGTCCTTTGGGGCTGCGGACGTGCTGGGGGATTTGCCATCCAGAGAGAGTTTCCAGGAAGCCAGCAAACCTTGCGAGGAGACCCTTCGCGAGGCCGGCGCAACCTTCACCAAGGCTTCCAGCTTGGGCAAACGCTCCCGCATGGTCGTCTCAACCTGGCCAGCTCCGAGGGGTGCGGGACCCGACCCCTCAACCCCAGCGGTGACCTCGGCCAAGGTGGCTTCGAAGGCGTCGATGCGGTTGTCCTGCCAGGCGCTGTAACCGAAATACCCCGCCACCAAGAGCACCACCGCGCCGGCACCGATGAGCAGGGGTTTCAGGATTCCCGTCTGCAGATCCTGACCCTGGGCGAGCTTCTGTTGGAAGTGCGCGAGGCTCTGGGCAGGCTTCTGGACCTGGATCTCTTTGGACTTAGGGGTCGCCATGACGCGGGTCTCCAAACCTCCAGTCTGCCTCATTCCCCCC
The DNA here is from genome assembly GCA_025357545.1 of Holophagaceae bacterium. GTDB lineage: Bacteria > Acidobacteriota > Holophagae > Holophagales > Holophagaceae > JANXPB01. The sequence continues at coordinate 2,805 of JANXPB010000093.1, read as the reverse complement.
CGACTTCCCACTTGAAATCCGCCTCCCCTCTGCTAGCCTGAATCTCCGCGCCTGGGTAGCTCAGTTGGTAGAGCAATGGATTGAAAATCCATGTGTCGGCGGTTCAATTCCGTCTCCAGGCACCAACACGAAGGGGCCCCTTTTTGGGCCCCTTCGTGTTGGTGGAGACGGAATTGAACCCGGAGCGCTAGGGCCGCGCAACGAGCGCCGGGGGACGCGCAGTGTTCCCCAAGTGAGGCGGCCTTAGCGCCTGGGCGGCCGTAGGGAGGCGCGGGAGCGCCGACCGAAGGAATTCCGTCCGCCCTTGAGTCACTCGGTTCAAAAGAGCCGGGGCCCCTTCGTGTTGGTGGAGACGGAATTGAACCCGGAGCGCCAGGGCCTGGAATCCGGAAAGGAAATCTACCGCCCTCGCAAGACGAGGATTAAACTCCCTCCATGCGTTCATCCATCTATATCCAATGTTTCGGGGTGGTCTCGAGTTTGATTGGGCTGTCGCTTGCAGCCCAGGAGCGACCTCAGGCCTTCATCGGGGCCCGCATCCTTCCCATGGAGGGCGCCGAGATTCCCAATGGAGTGCTCGTTGTGCAGAAGGGCAAAATCCTGGCCGTGGGCGGATCGAACCTTGCGATTCCCGGCGATGCCGAACGCCATGATGTGAGTGGGCGGACTCTGATGCCCGGTCTGGTGGACACCCACTCGCACATCGGGATGCCGGAAGGCGCCGATGGCAGCGCCCCCCTCCAGCCTGATGTGCGAGTGCTGGATTCGGTGAATCTGCGCAGCGCTTCGGTCTCCAAGGCCCGGGCCGGCGGCATCACCACTGTAAATGTGATGCCCGGTTCAGGCCATCTGCTCAGTGGCCAGACCATCTACCTGAAGCTGCGCAGCGGCCAGGATCTCGATCAGTTGGAGTTCAACGCACCGGGCGCGGCACCCCTTGGCGGCATGAAGATGGCGAATGGCACCAATCCGCGGCGCGCGGCGGCCCCTTTCCCGGGAACCCGCGGAAAGAGCGCCAGCCTGGTCCGGGAACAATTTGTGAAGGCCCAGGACTACCAGAAGAAGCTCAAAGAGGCCGGCGGCGACCCGAAAAAACTTCCCGCCCGGGATTTGGGCATGGAGGCCCTGGTGGAAGTCCTGGAAGGCCGCCGGGTGGTGCACCATCACACGCACCGCCATGACGACGTGCTCACGGTGCTGCGGCTCCAAAAGGAGTTCGGTTTCAAGGTGGTGCTGCACCATGTGTCCGAAGCCTGGATGATCGCCGACGAAATCGCCAAATCCGGCGATGGCGCCAGCATCATCGTCATCGATTCTCCCGGGGGCAAACTGGAGACAAAGGATCTGCGAATGACGAATGGCGCGGCCCTGGAGAAAGCCGGAGTGCTCACCGCTTTTCACACGGACGATCCCATCACCGATTCCCGGTGGTTGATGCGCTCTGCCGCGCTGGCGGTGCGCGCCGGCATGGGCCGTCAAAAGGCCTTGGAAGGCTTGACCCTTAGCGGCGCGAAACTGCTGGATCTCCAGGACCGGATTGGCTCGCTGAAACCCGGCAAGGACGCTGATTTTCTGCTGCTCTCGGGGGATCCGCTCAGTGTTTACACCCACGTGGAGGAGACCTGGGTGGAGGGGCGCAAAGTGTTCGACCGGTCGCTTGCCAAGGACCACCTGTACGCGGCGGGCGGCTACGGCGCCAGCCACGACAGCGCTCTTCCTTTTGATCTGTTGGCCCTTGAGGGCACGGAGATGTTCCAGTGAAGCGACTCGCCTACCTTCTTATCGCAGGTGGATGGGCAGTCTCGGCCCAGAGCCTCGCCATCCGCGCCGAAAAACTTTACACGTCAGCCGGGCCGGCCCTTCTGGACGGTGCTGTGCTCATCGAAAATGGCCGCATCAAGGCCGTGGGTCGCGCCTCAGAGGTGAAGATCCCAATTGGAATCCCAGTGCGGAAAGTGAAGGTCGCCACGCCGGGCCTGGTGGATGGACACAGCACCGTGGGTTTTTCGGGGATGTTGAACCAGCCCCATGACCAGGATCAGCTGGAGACTTCCGCTCCCACCCAGCCCGAGCTCCGGGCGGTGGATGCCTACAATGGTCGCGACCCTTTGGTGGCCTACCTGCGGAGCCTCGGCGTGACCACCGTCCACACCGGCCATGGTCCGGGGGCCCTCATCAGCGGCCAGACCTTCGTGGTGAAGACGGATGTCCAGGAGATCACTTCCGGCGTGATGAAGCCAGAGGCCATGATCGCCGCGACGCTGGGGGAAGGGGCGAGGGCCAAGGGCGAAGGCAAGTCACCGGGAACGCGCGCGAAGGAAATCGCGATGCTACGGGCCGAACTCATCGGCACCCAGGAATACCTGCGCAAGCAGAAGGACCCGGAGAAGGGGAAAGAGCCTGCCCGTGATCTGCACAAAGAGGCGCTGGCAGCGGTGTTGCGCAAGGAGGTGCCGCTGCTGGTGACCGTCCATCGAGCCCAGGATATTTTGTCGCTGTTGCGGGTAGCCAAGGAATTCGATATCCCGGTGGTGCTCGATGGCGTGGCTGAAGCCTACCTGGTGCTGGATGCGATCAAGGCGGCCGGTGTGCCGGTGCTGCTGCACCCCACCATGGCGCGGGCCACAGGAGAGATGGAAAACATGGGCCTGGAAACAGCTGCCCAGCTGCAAGCTGCGGGCATCCCTTTCGCGTTGCAGAGCGGATATGAGGGCTACGTTCCGAAGGTCCGCGTGGTGTTGTGGGAAGCGGCCATGGCCGTGGCCAATGGGTTGAATTTCGATGCGGCCCTGGCTGCCATCACCC
>JANXPB010000086.1 GCA_025357545.1 Holophagaceae bacterium | reverse complement strand
TGGGCACGGTGGCGACCGGGTTCTGGCTGATTCCTTCGTTCCACGTGGACCAGATCGCAGGCGGTAGCGCCCTGGTCCTTCTACTTCTTTCAGGTGTGCTGCTCGGCACCAGCCTGAAGAGTGCCGGAGCGCTGGTAGTCGCTCTCCCCGCGGTCTTCTTCCTCAAGGCCCCAGCCCTCTCCCAGGTGGTGATGGAAACCGGCACCAAGGCCGAGGTCGTGTTCCGCCAGGGCAGTTTCTATGGACCCATCAGCGTGGTCGACTACACCTACCCGCCCAACCACACCCGGGAAATGCTCATCGGAGGGACCATCCAGGGCGGCGTCGACATGATCTCTGGCGAACCCCTATTTCCCTACGCCTACTACCTTGAACGGGCAGCGCTCACTTTCAAACCTGATGCCAGGAAGGCTCTCGTCATAGGTCTTGGCCCGGGCTTGATCCCGGCTCGGCTCGGGAGGTACGGCCTCACCGGGACGGTGGTCGAGATCGATCCTCACGTGGCGGCGGTCGCCCAGGACTATTTTGGGTTTAGGCAGGATGCTTTCAAGATCGTTGTGGCCGATGGCCGTCAGTTCATCGAGTCCACCACGGAGATTTTTGACGTGATCCTGCTGGATGCCTTCACGGCGGAAAATGAGCCTTCCCATATGTTGACGCGCGAAGCCTTTCAGGCCATGAAGCGGCATCTGAATCCAGGCGGCGTATTTGTCATCAACTTGGCAGCCATGGCGCCCTACGCAGGAGCTGACAACGTGGTCCTGGATTCAGTCCTGCGGACGATGAGCGAGGTCTTTCCTGAGACCAGGGCCTTCTGCAGTTCGACAACTTCCCCAGGATCCGTAGATAACTTTACGCTGGTGGGGCGGTTGGGCGGTCGCAATACCGCTGTGGCGCCTCCACCCTTCCTTCCGGTCCACCCCATGGCTGCAGCCTCAGTAGAAGGGTTCATGGCCACGTCCTACATCCCAAATGGCTCATTGGGTGGGGTATACACCGACGATTGGTGCCCGGTGGAGGCCCAGGGGGCCAATATCAAGCTGATCGTCCGCAAGCAGTTGATTGCGGGAACGCCCGCGGAGATCCTGCTGGATTAGGTCGAAGCAACAGAACGCACTTCCCCTGGGATCATTTGGGCGAGGCTGAGCCCTGCTTTTCAATGTGGGACGCAAAATAGATGGTGGGGAAGGTGCGGTTCAGGGAGTTGCTGTGGAAGTTCTCCATGGGCATCTCCAGCGGCACTGAGACCTTCTCTCCGACGGCCACCTTGAACTGCCCGGTGGCGGCCCAGATTTCCCCCGAGCTGGTCTTCACGCGGACGTAGGTGTAGTTGGCGGCGTCCATGGTCTCCACCACCGCGCCCGAAGCCGTGGCCGGCGCGGGCATCGAGGGGGCGGCTGCCGGCGCAGCGGGCATCGGCATGGGCGCAGGCGCGGCGGCGGTCTTCGCCGCGGAGTCGCGTTTGCATCCAACGAGGGAGGCCAGGGCGAGGAGGGAGCCGAGCAGGACGAGGGGAGCGGAGCGCATGGGGGACCTCTTGGGTTGGGAGTGAAGGGCGATGCAGGAGTTGCGGCGGGAGCTGGGGCGGTTCACTTATGGCAGTCGTTGCAGCCCGATACGGATTGCAGATGGGGCTTGTCGGAGAAATGCGGGCTGTGGCAGGACAGGCAGGTCAGGGGCTTGCCGGTGTACTTGTTGATGATTCCGCCCGTGGGGTGGTT
>JANXPB010000053.1 GCA_025357545.1 Holophagaceae bacterium | reverse complement strand
GCCGCTTCCGCCGCCGCCGCACTCGAGCAAGAAGCCAAGGAGACCCGCTGCGACCGCTCTCGGAAAGGTGTGCATGGAGCTCCTTCAGCGCACAGCCCAGGCCCGGCAAAGTCCGACGGTGAGTTCGGTCAGAGTGCCGATGGGGCCGAGGGCCTGTCCCTTGATATCCCGGTCTGCCTCGCAGATGCGGGCCAGCAGCCGGCGCACCCCTTCCTGGCGAAGTTTGTCGAAAACCCGCTGGTACCCCGCCAGAAGCCAATCCTGCCTGGGCCCCAGGCCCACCGCGGCGCTCAGCGCCGCGCCCTTGAGGCCCTGAGCTTCGCTTAGGTTGCAGACCCTATCCACCTCTCGGCGGGCTTGGCCCAGGAGCAGCAGCGGCGCGCCTCCCGGGTCGTCCTCCAGGGCTTGGCGCAGCGCTTCCAGCGCGCGGTCCACTTGGCCCTTCTGCCAGGCCAGGGACCAGGCGAAGGCGCTCTGTTCGGCCATGCGGAAGGTGGCCTGGGCCACCAGGACCGAACTTATCCGGCGATCCTCCGCGAGCAGGTCCACCACTTCCAGGGTGCGCCGCAGCAGGCCGGGGTGGCCCCCGATGCGAGCGGCCAGGAGGGCTGCCACGCCCTCGTCACACCGCAGGCCCAAGCGCAGGGCCTCCTGCTCCACGAAGGCGCGGATGTCCTCGCCTTCCAGCACCCCCACTTTCAACACCCGGCCTTCCTTCATCCAATCTGAAAAAGGCTTGGCCCCAAGGGGCTTGCCGGAACCCGCGGACAAGGCGTTCCGGGCCACCAGCAGCAGGTGCGTTCCGGGCGGGGGTGAGGTGAGCCAGCCCTTCACCGCGGCGGGCAGGTCCTTCGGTTTCTGCAGCAGGTGGTCCGCCTGGGGCACGATGACCACGCGGTCCACGCCCATGGGGCCGGCCTCCGAAAGGGCGCTCACCACCTCGCCCCAGGGGGCGCTCTCGCTGCAGACGCTCAACGAGAATTCTTCCCACTCGGGGTCCACCCGTTCCAGTTTCCAGGCCTCCACCGCCGCCCGCCGGGCATCGGCGTCTTCGCCGTGGATCAGCGCCAGGTCGGCTTTCAGCCAGGCAGCGGGGGCGTTCATGTATCGTTGCCTTCCAGCAACTGGGTGACGAAACTTTCGGCGAAATCGTCAGCCAGGCTGTCCACCACGGAGATCTCGCGGCTGTCGAAACTGGCGAAGTTCTGGTCCACGCGGTACTGGTTGGAAAAGGTCAAGCCCCGGCGATGCACCAGCACCACGCCGGTTTGGCCGTCCAACAGCTCCACCGAGGCCACCACGACGATCTCCACGCGGCTGGCTCCGCCGGCCGAAGCCTTCAACTTGTCAGTGCCCAGGCTCAGGCCGATGGGACGCACTTCGTACTTCAGCAGCGTGCCCTGGAGCACATAGCGGCTGGTGGCGCCCTGGGGCACCAGTTTCCAGGGCGTGGCCGCCACAATGCGGTTCTCCAAAGCCTTGGTGAAGCGCTCCTCCAGGCCCAGCCGCGGCGTCAGGTTCTTGAACTTGGCCAAACGGATGGTCTCGCCTTTCCGCATCCAGGCTGCCGGGTGCGGAGCCCGGTCCAGCCGGCTGTAGCCGCAGGCGATGCCCGTCAGGGCCAGGGCGGCGACCACGGATCGCTTCACGGCTGGTAGATCCCCACGTAGGGGACGTTCCGGAATTTGCCATCGAGATCCAGGCCATAGCCCACCACGAAGTGGTCTTCGATGGTGAAGCCGATGTAGTCCACGGGAACCTGGGTTTTCCGGCGGCTGGGCTTGTCCAGCAGGGTGCAGACCTTCAGGCTGAGAGGCTCGCGGTCCAGCAGCAGGTTCCGTACCTTGAACAGGGTCGTGCCCGTATCCACGATGTCCTCCACCACCAGGCAGTGGCGGCCTTGGATGGAGCGGTCCAGATCTTTCACGATCTTCACTTCGCCGGTGCTCTCGGTGCCGCCGTGGTAGCTCGCCACTTGCATGAAGCTCACGTCGACATCCAAGGGGATGGCCCGGGTCAGGTCCGCAAAGAATGGGTAGACCCCGTTCAACAACCCCACCACCACGACATCCTTGCCGGCGTAGTCCGCAGCGATCTGGGTCCCCAGCTCTCGCACCCGGGCCTGGAGCTGCTCCTCGGTGAGCAGGGGAACGATGCGGTCGCGGGATGGAATCATGGGGGGCTCCGAGGGTCTCTCCAGAATAGGCGATCCCGAGGCCAGCCCTTCAGGATCTGGGCCATTCGAGCGTGGCCCTCAATCCTTCATTCAACCGCGGCCGGTCCCGGCGGGTCTAGCCAAGAACCGGGACCGATCTTTCCCAATCCAACGCTTGCCCAGGACCCTGGAGCCCCCCGATGATGGCCATCACCGAGAGACTGATGACCCAACCCGACCTGGACAGCCCCTACCACGCCCCGGAAGTGCAGGTGTGGGTCGAAGCGGCCCAAGGCGGCGACCAGGCGGCTTTCGCCCTGCTGGTGGAACGGTTTCAGCGGGATGTCTACGGCAAGGCCATCTCCATCCTCAAGAACCATCAAGATGCGGACGACGTGGTGCAGGAGACCTTCCTGCGGGTCTACCGGGCCCTCCCGGGCTTCCGGCACGAGAGCTCCTTCCGCACCTGGCTCATCACCATCACCACCCGGCAAGCCCTCAACTTCCTGGATCGCATGCGGAGAGGCCAGGAGAGCCTGGAAACCACCGAAGAGGGACTGGAGCATCCCGCTCTGCGCATCGAGGAGAACCAGATGACCTCGATCCTGGACCAGGAATCCCGGCGCCTGCTGCGGGAGGCCATCCCCAAACTGCCCAAACGCCAGAAGCAGGCCCTGCTGCTGAAACTCCGGAACGACTGGAAATACGACCGCATCGCCCTGGAGATGGGCACTTCCGTCGGCAGCGTCAAGGCCCACATCTTCCACGCCATCCAGAACCTGACCCGCTACATTCATGGAGTCAAACCATGAGCACCGAACCCACACTGAATCCCGAAATCATCGAGCGGGCCATCACGGCCCTTGAGGTCGATCCGCTGCATCTGCCCCCGGAGGTGGAGGCCCTGGTGCGCCAGGATCCTGCCTTGGCAGAGCTCAGGGTCCAATGGCTGGCCCTGGAGGAAACCTCTCCAGCCCAAGCTCCTGCGGGTTATTTCCAGGCACTGCCCGGCCGTGTCCTGGGGAAGCTGCCCGCCCGCCCGGTGAAACGCCACCGCGTTGCACCCGCCCTCTGGGCCGCGGCCGCTGCGCTCATGCTGACAGTGGGGGTCGGTGGCTTCTGGGTCGGCAAGGCGAACCGCACCCCGCTGGTGGACGCCAGGGCCCAGGAACTGGAGCCCGCCAAGGAAGAGCCTCTGGCCGACGCCCCCTTCCAGGAAAATGATGATGTGATGGTCCAGATTCAGAACATGAGCCCCGAGGAGATCCAGCGCCTCGCGGAAAAAGTCCGCAAGGGCCGATGACCCGGGAGGCACTGTGAAGAAAAACATGTTGATGCTCGTGCTGGTGGCTGGCGCAGCCTCCCTGTCCGCGCAGCAGGGCCACCTCCGCCCCCGCCGCGAGGATCCCCAGGCGTTGGACGCCGCCGCCGCCGCGCCATGGTTGCTGGAGCTCAGGACCCAGCGCATCACCCAGACCCTCGGGCTCCCGGAAGACCAGGCCAAGGCCATCGCCCGCCGCTGGTCGGCCTTTGACCGGGACTTCCTTCAACGGGCCCATGCCATGGGCCAGCTGCGCGGCCGCTTCAGCCAGATCCTGCTGGGCCCTGGCAGCGAAGAGGACAAGAACGCCCATCTGAAGCCCCTGTTGGAACAGTTCCTGGACCAGCGGCGCCAGCAGCAGGACCTCAAACTGAAATTCGAGGACGACATCCGCGGCCAGCTCACTCCCGCCCAACAGGTGCGCCTGATCATCCTGGTGGACGATCTGCAGAAGACCATCCGGGAAGGCATCCGCGATGCAGTGAAGGAAGGCCGCCAGCGCCGGATGAACCAGAAGGAATAGGTACTGCCTGCTTCGAGGGTGTCCAAGCTGCAGGGACGCGCCGCCTTATACCAAGTTGCATCCAATAAAATAGAACCACCAAGACACCAAGGGCGCCAAGTTTCACTTTGTCTCGTGTATCGGCGCAGCCGATGCCGAGAAGAGCCACCACTCGTGCCAGCTTCGCGGATCAATTCAGGCGGTTCGGCGGTGGACTCAAGCTCTGTGTGATCCACGCCGGACCGCCTGAATTTGCGGGCCTTCAGCCCGCAGGCGCTGCGCGCCCCACGAAGCAAGTTTGAGCAGGGATCAAGGGCGGCGGAGCTTGGTGCTTTGCTTGGTGGCTTCGTGCCTTCTCGGTATCGGCTTTGCCAATACACGAGACAAAAAGACTAGGTGGTGGTGAATCTTTATCTTTTGAATGCAAATCAGTATTAAACCTCGGCGGGGGCGTCCAGCAGCACCGGCACCACCAAGGGCCTCGTCTGAGTGGTCTTGCGGATGATGCGGCGCAACGTTTGGCGCAGCAATTCTTTCAAGGCGTCGCGATCCTTCCGGACGGCCGCCGGAGCTTCATCGAAGGCCTTGGTCAGGGCGGCGCCCAGCAGGTCGCCGTAGGGCTCATCGTCTGACAGCATCACGAAGCCGCGGCTCAGGATGGAAGGCACGCCCACCCGTTCCCCGTCGGGATCGAGCATCAGGGTGGCGAAGATGACCCCGTCCTCCTGGAGAATCAGGCGGTCGTGGATGATGCGGGCATCGACGCTGTGTTCGACGCCTTCGTCGATAAAACATCGACCAACTGGAACTTGACCGAAATTCCGGACAGATTGGTCGCCCCCCAGCACCAGGCAGCTCCCCCCATCCAGCAGGTGGACCCGTTCGGGCGACCACCCCGCATCTACGGCCAAGGCCCCATGGGCCTGGAGGTTCCGAAAAGTGCCGTGCACGGGCACGACGTGCTCCGGCCGCAGGGTCTCCATGAAGCTGCGCAGGTCCGGCCGGTGGCCGTGGCCAGTGGCATGGATGGGGCCGATGCCGTCCAGACCCGTCTCCACCCCCAGGCGCGCCGCCATATCCAGCAGCCGGGACACGCCCACTTCGTTGCCGGGGATGGGCCTCGCGCTAAGGATCAGCCGGTCCCCGGGGCCCAAGGCCAGATTCTTCACTTCACCCCGCAGGATGCGCATCAGGCCGCTTTGCGGTTCCCCCTGGCTGCCGGTGCAGGCCAACACCAGCTCCCCAGGTTCATATTTGTGGGCGTCCGCGGGCTTCACCAGCAGGTCGTCGGGCAATTTGAAGCGCCCCAGGGACCGGGCCAGATCCACATTCCGCTCTAATGAGCGGCCCACGAGGCAGACCCTGCGGCCCGCTTCATGGGCCAGGTCCACCAGGGTTTGCAGACGGTGGATGTTGGAGGAAAAGGTCGCCACCACCAGCCGCCCCTGGGTCGAGCCGAGGGCGTCCGCCAGCCCCGTGGCGCAGACCGCTTCGGAGGGCGTGGGCTCCTTCTGCATCACGTTGGTGGAATCCGACAGGAGCATCCGGACGCCTTCCTTCCCCAGGGCCTGCAGCCGGGTCAGGCCGGTGAGCCGGCCATCGGTGGGAGTCGGGTCCAGCTTGAAGTCCCCGCTGTGCACCAGGATTCCACCCGGGAACCGCAGCGCGATGCAGCAGGCATCGGGGATGCTGTGGGTGACGGGAATCCACTCGGCTTCGAAGGGGCCGACCGTCCGGCGGTCGAAATCACGGACCTCGCGGAGAATGCCCTCGGTGGCGATGTCGTGCTCCCGGCATTTGCCGGCCACCAACCCCAGGGTGAAGGCGGTGCCGTAGACCGGGACCGGCCAGCGGCGCAGGAAATAGGGCAGCGCGCCGATATGGTCTTCGTGCCCGTGGGTGAGCAGCACCGCGAGCACCTGGTCGGCAAAGGGCTCCAGGTAGGCGAAGTCCGGCACAATGCGGTCGATGCCCGGCTGGTCGTCCGAAGGGAACAGCTGGCCGCAATCGATGAGCACCAGGCCTTCGGCGCAATGCACCGCGAGGGCATTCATGCCGAATTCCCCCAAGCCGCCGATGGGCACCAACCGCAGATCCCCGGCCGCTGGCGGCTGGTCCCAACCTGCAAAGGGCGCGGTGTTTCGGGGCGGTGGCAGCTCGATCAAGAAGACATCCTTTCAAGGGACTGGAAAGCCAGGAAGAGCCGCCAGCATTGGTCCGGCGTCAGGGCCTCGGCGCGGATGGCGGGGTTGAGGCCTTCCACCTCCAGGATGCCACGCACCACCTCCGGCGGGATCGCGCCAGTCCAGTTGTTGGATAAAGTCTTGCGGCGATGGCCGAAACTGCGGTGGAGCCAAGCCAGGAAGGCGGGCCGCAGCTCCAAGGGGGGCGGGACTTCCAGCGGTTCAAAGGCCAGGACGATGGAGTCCACCTTGGGTCGCGGGGAAAAAGCCTCGGGTCCAAGTTTCATCACGCGGCTCATGCGCGCGGTGAGCTGGGCCAGCACGGACAGCGGGCCGTACTGCTTTTCGGAAGGCTTGCCCAGGAGCTTCTGGCCCACCTCTAGCTGGAACATCAGCACCATTTTTCGCCAGGGAATGTCCTCCACCAGGAACCGCGTCAGGATGGCCGTGGCGGCGTTGTAGGGCAGGTTGCCCACGATGCTCCAGGGTCCGGGCCCCGGCAGCGCCAGGGAGGTGGCGTCGCCCATCACCAGGTGGAAATTCGGCAGGTTCGCAAAGCGCTCCCGCAGCACCATCCCGGCCTCTTCATCCAGTTCCAAGGCGTGGACTGGGCGCCCGTCCTCCAGCAGCGGCGAGGTGATGGCGCCGCCGCCGGGGCCGATCTCCAACAGGGCGGGTGCCGGGCAGCGCAGGGCTGCCGCGACGATGGTTCGGATAGCTTCGCGCCGCGTCAGAAAGTGCTGGCCGAAAGCTTTCTTCGCGCGGAGTTCAGGTGGATGCGTCATGCCCACTCAGCTTCCCATAAAGCCCCAGATCACGTCAGAAGCGGTCCCAAAAAAACGGGGCCCGTGAGGGCCCCGGAAACGATCAGACAAGCTTGAATCAGCGAACAATGCGCCATGCCCGCGGACGGAAGCCGAACTTGCCCTTCTGGCCGAAAGCGCCGCCCACCTGGGCGCCTGAGGTGGAGATCTGTCCGGAGGCGCCTCCGGCGGTCTGGCCCTGTCCGCTCTGGATGATGGCGGTGGTGCCCATGGCGGTGATATCGCTCGGCAGGTTCTGGAATGAAAGTACGATGCCGTTGCAATTGGCTTGGCTCGGATCAAAAGCCTGCCCGTTGGCGCTGGTGGACCCGCTGTTGAAAACGGGCGACAGGACCCGGCACATGCGGTAGGTGTTCGAGAGACCCGAGCCCTGGCAGGACCCGGCCGTATCCTGGCCGATGAAAGTACTGAAGAAGAGCACGCCGTTCAGCACCTGGGGCTGGATGATGGCCTTGGGATAATAGAAGGCGCTTAGACCAGGGCTCGGATTGGCAGCCGATTTGGCCGTCCTGGCGCCCAGCGACAAGGAATAGCCGAACTTGGTCTTAAGGTAGTAGCCCACGTTGGTAGGGTCGATGCGAGCATCCGTGAGGGTGCTCACGGTGGTCAGGTCATACATGTCCGCATCCAAAAGCCCCAGGGAATCCACGGAGGCGCCACTGGCGGGCGACGGCGAATTGCCGGAAAGGGCCGCGCTGTCCTGGCGGTCGAAGACAAGGTAGAGGTTGTTCTGCAGGTTCGTGGAAGCGGGATTGATGCCATCCCGGTCCAGAGGGTCGTTGCGGTCCCCCGTGCCGAACAACAGGCCCACCACCGCCGGGGAGACCAATGGGGCTGTGGTCCGCACCACGGGATAGGGCGTATCCAGCAGGAACGGGGTCGGCGGGTAGCTGATGTTCTCACCGGACTGGGACTGGAAGACCTTGCGGAAGCCCGGGGTGGCACCGGCAACCCCGGTGGAGGTCCATTTGTCGACGTTGCTGGAATCGACACGGATGTTGAGGGCGGTCAATTGAGCATCACCCAAGGCGTAGATGCCGCTGCCCCGGGCTTGGCTGACGGTGGGCTGGTCGCTGAAGTAGAGCCGCTGCGCCTTCTTGGTGCCAAAGAGGAATTCCATGGGCACCGCCTGGTAGGCGATGGGGCCGACGTTCACCAGCGCCGGATGGATGTTGAGCGGCGCCTGCATGAAGTCGTATTTGCGGTAGATGCTGCCGTCCAGCACGTTCATGGCGACGATGGAGCGGCCAAGCTTGGTGCCCGCGCCATAGCCCGCATAGCCGGGGAGGACGCCCGTGGAGAAGTTGAGATCCACGATGTCATTGGAAAGACCGCCACCTAGGAAGAGCAGATCCTGGGTGATCACCGGGCCGCTGCCCGTGTCCACCCGGCCGATGGCCGGGGTCGAAGTGGAATAACCCATCTTCTGGATGGTGGTGTCCACCGAGGAATCCGGCTCGAGGCTCCAGGCCAGGGCCAGGGGGGCCCCGTTGCCAGGAAGCAAGGGGTTCTTCACATCGAAGGCGTAGTAGCTGCGGCCGCCCTTTTTGAGGCCGACGATGAGCCGGACCACGTCGCTGCCATCCACAATGCCGTTGCCAATGGTCTGTCCCGCGGCAGGAATGTCCTTGAAATAGAGGTACGGGGAACCGTCCACCAGGTACCGATGGGCGTTGGTCTGGGTGGTCAGGTAGCTGAGATTCTTGAGGTATTCGCCGGGAAGAAAGGCCCAGAGCTCATCCACGGCGCCCTTGATGGAATTCGTTCCGGAATTGAAGCCACTGATTTCGCCGAAGGCATGGACCAGACCCTGGTTGTCGCCCACGAAGATTACGCGGAAATGCTTATCGGTTAGCGTGGCGGTGCCCAGGGTCAGCGCCGGGTAATTGGCCAGGACCGAAGCGTCCGGCATGGGATATTCCAAGGCCACCGGGGAGCTGTTGATGATGTCGCCCAGCACGTTGGGACGGTTGCCCGTGGTGCCCGACAAAGAGGCATTGTTCCCATAGGCCACGCTGCCGCCAGCCACCTGGTCGGTGCCATTGGCGCCGCGGATGAAGCGGATGAGGCTGGTCACCTGGGCCGCAGTGGGCGCGGTGCCACCGGGCGGGGTGAAGACCGCAGGCGTGAACACCGCGGTGTTGTTCTCGTTCAAAGGAATGAGAGTCGTGGTGCCCGGCAGATTCGTGTAGATGTTGCGCTTGTTCCACTGGCGGGCGGTGGTTGCCAGCATCTTGGCGGCGGACCAGTTGGCGTTGTTGCTGGTGATGGTGGCAGCCACACCCCCTAAATTATCAAGAAACTGGATGCCCGAGCTGTTGGCCTGGATGCCCGCCATGAGCAGATCGCCCTGCCAGACGGGGCCCCGGGCCGCGGTCTGGAACAGGCCCAGGTAGGCCTGCTTGCCCAGATTCAAACCCACCAAGGGGCTGGATGGCGCCGAGATGCTGCCGGCCGCCGAGGTCACTTCCGAGATGATGGTGGTGAGGGCCGAGGAGAGCTTGTTGACGTCGGTGGCATCGAAGAAGAAAGGGTTCACCGTGGAATCATTGGCGGTGCTGTCATTGGGGTCGAAGGGCTTGGCATTCACGTCCCAGGCGGTGGTATCGGGATTGCCGTAAAGAGCCGCCCGGAAAAGGTCGGACTTGCCGCTGCCCGGTGAAAGGGTGCTGCCCGCCACGCTCATGGCCACGGTCATGGTGCGGATCTGGCGCTTATTGCCAACGGTGGCTCCCCGGTCCGAGATATTGAAGGGCGCGGCTGTGGGCAGCGAGATGCTGGAATTGGCGCTGGTGGGGCTGACATATCCGCTGGAAGCCGGATCGAAATGGGCCGCCACCCCCGCTAAGGTCCAGATGTTGAAGCGTCCGCTGGTGCCCGGAACCAAGCTGTTGAGGCCACCGTTGCTGATCAGTTGAAGGTTGGCGTTAATTTCATTGGGGAACAAGCCGTAAATGTCTGAGCCCGTACCGATGGCGTCGCCAGCGCCGTTGGAGCTCAAGCCATCATTGGCAATGCCGTCGGTGAAGACCACCATGAAGGTCTTACGACAGGCGGGGATGGGGCTTTCGGTGCCGCTCTGGCCGCCGCCTTGGGAGGTGCCGAAGGAGCTGGAGGCATCCTTGTTCAAAGACAACTGCGTATAGCCATTGGCAAAGGCGTAGGTCAGAGGCGTGCTGGTAGAGGGCGACAGCGCCAGGAATTTTTTCAACTGGGTGTCTGGCTGGCTGCCGTTCGGCGCGGGGCGGAACAGGCGGATGTCGCGGCTCACGGCGGTGGATGCGGCGTTCCCGTTATCAGGGGACACATTGGTGGTGACTTCCTCGGCGTTGTCCAGGTAGCGGTAGCCCCACCACACCTTGGTCTGGTTGGCGAACCAGGACCTGACCACAGCGTTCTTGAGGGCCAGGAAGCGACTGTAGCCCGACAAGCCGTTGGTCCAGGCCTTGGGATAGTCGGAGCCCACGGTGAAACCGCTGCAGTAGGCATCCAGCTGGGCCTGGGTGGGGGTCACGGGCTCCTGGCCAGTGGTGGCCACGCCGTTGACCTTCGTCAGCACGGCGGGGATGACGAACTGCGTACCCAGGTTGCTGCCATTGTTGGTGCTGTTCCGGGTGTCCTTGCCGAAGAAGATCCACCACAGGAAATCGATGTTGAAGTGGAAGCGGCCGATCTTGTAGCAATTGTTGGTGGCTCCGCTGGGGAAAGGAAGCGAGTTCAGATCGTTCACAATATTGTTCTGGGTATTGTCCAGGTACATTTGGTCCGGCTCGATGGAGGGCCCACCCGAGGGATCCGTCACGAAAGTGATGGTGTTGGTGGCATTGGAATTCTTGGCCGGGGTCAGGATCACCCAGGGCAGCGGGAGATCGATGGTGCGGGCCACGGTGTTGGCACCGATGGTCGCGGTGACGGTGACCCGCACATGACTGGCCTGCTTGACGAACGCGGTCAATTGCGCCTGGCTGTAGGTCCCGGCGCTGGCCGTGACCAGGACCGACCCATCGGGCTTGATCAGGGTGGCGCTGCCATCGTTGGTGATGCCCGCAGGAAGGATGGCGTTGCCGCTGCCGTCGGTATTGATGTTATTGAAATAGCCCGTGCCTTGGACCATGTAGATCTTGCCATGGTCATCGATGACGGGCACGATGCCGGGGAAATCCCCCAGGGCCCCTAGGCCCCATTGGTTGCCGTGGCTGCTCTGGGCCGCATTGGTGAAATACCGGGCGTCCCAGTACACCGCGTGCATGGAGCCCGAGAAGTCAAAGATGGTCAGCAGCTCGGGCTTGGCGCCGCCGGATTTGTAGACGTCCAGGACGTCCGTATCCGTGGTGCCGGTCTGGAGCCGGGGGTCCAACTGGGCGAAGAGGCTGCTGGAGCCGAGGAGCAGCAGGAAGAAGGCGAAGATGAACTTGGAAAAGCTGGCGCGGCGCATGGGGCCTCCAGTGAGAAGCATGGAAAGCGGGGAGGGCTGACAAGATCTGGGACGTTAGAAGCCGTTAGGGAGAACCCGTGCTTTTTCGGGGTTTTTGTTGCGGTCCTTTATGCCGGTCGGCATCACAATGACATTTTTTTTCGTGGCGACAGCCTACTGGGACAGGGCTTGGAGCCCGATCATCTCTCGGCGATTGGTGAAGCGTTGATAGCTGCCGCCAAGGTTGACGCTGGCTTGGCCATCGCTCACGATCTGCCACTGCAAATCCTGGGTGGCCAGGGAATTCGGGTTGGTACCCCCGCTGGCTTGGCCGCCACCGCCGGTCATGGCGATGGGCGCGAAGCCCAGGAAGCGCACCAGCACATTGAATTTCTGCGACACCACGCTGCCGGTGGCGGTGTTCTGCTTCACCAGGGCGCCCGTGTTGTCGAAGACCATGTCGCTGGTGGCCATGTCCGTCTCGTTGGTGACCAAGCGGAACCCTCGATCCCACGTGCGGGAACCGAAATAGCCATCGCTCAGGTTGGCTTGATAGGTGGCGTTCCCGCTGGTGCCCCAGGTGGTGGCTTTCACGTCCTTGAGGCCCGCGACCAGAAGTTTGTTGCCCGTGGTGCTCGTGGCGGCGGTGGCGTTGTCGGGGTGGCTCCAGATGATGTACCAGTCCAGGCCGGCGTCCGCGGCCTGCTCGGCCTTGGTGCCCTGGGTGACGGTCCCCGTGAGGGTCAATTCCCGCAAGGCGTTCCGGGACACGCTGAAGGCCACCAGGGACATGACCACCAACAAGGCGAAGGCCAGGATGATGGTGGCTCCGCCACGCTGGGCTGCGCGCCGCGGCGGCAAGGCGGGAGGGGCTGGATTGGCGCGGGCCGGCTTAGGATGGATGAAACGCATGGTGTGCCTCACAGGCCGTACGTGAAATTGCGCGGGGGGATCATCAGGGTCTGCTTGCGCAGTCGATAAACGTTGGAGGACGTGGCGATGCCGGTGACGGAACTCTGATCCAGTCTCTGCCGGGTCGAAGTGGTGAGATCCAAGCGCAGGGCCACGGGAATGAACCGGTACCAGAGCGGGTAGGCCGCGTTGCTGATGCTGGAATAGGGCGGAACCGAAACCAGCGGAGTGGTGGCGAGGCGGTTGTTCAGGTTGGTGGTGATGGTGCCCCAGCCCGCGGTTCCCGCGCCGCCGACACCCGTGCGGGCCCAACTGGCGCCGCCATCGGCGCTGACATCCACGGTCATGCCCACCACGTTTTCAGCCACCACCACGGTCTGGGCCCAGGTATTGAACGTGGACCCATCGCTGCCACTGGGGAAATTCCCCTGCTGCCGCACAAGGCAGGGCACGAGCAGGGTCGAGTTGGAGGGATCGGTGGCTACGCCTTGGATGCTGTACCGGACCATTTGCATGGGGCGGATGAAGGTCAGGTCGGTGCCCACCTGGTGGGTAAGGCTCGCCAGCCCCGGGGACACGCCCGTGGCGTTCCCGGTGGCGGGATCCTGGCCCACAGAGGAATTGGTGTCGAGGGTGATGATGCCGCCCCCCGACGAAGTTGTAACCGCGCTGACGACCACGGATTCGAAGGCCGAATCCATCAGCAGCACGTAGTCCCCCACCTGCAGATCCGTCAGATTCCCCGATTGCACCGCCACGCTGATGGAGTTGTTGGCTGCGGGCACCGCGCTAAGCTGCGCACGGATGGCAATGGGCTGGTCCGCCAAGTACCGGACTTCGTCCGTGGGGCCCGGAACCGGTGGGGTGGTGACGGGCGCTGCATTATTGGGCAGGATGACGAAGGGATTGATCACGCTCGGCATGGGTCGGGGCGGAAAGAAATAGCCCGCCGACTGGATGTCGTCCTGGATTTGGTCCAAGGCCCAACGGTTGTTGCGTTGGGCAGTGACAGTCTCGTTGGCTTGCCGGAAACCCTTCAGGGACGAGGCGTACACTTGCAGCATGCCCACCATGAGCAGCGAGATGAAGGCCATGGCCACGAGCAGCTCAACCAGGGAGAAGCCCTTGGAGCCGTGGCGGAGAAGTGCTGGAGTTGGCTTGCGCAGCATGGCCGGCCTCTAGTAGCGGATGTAGCGGTTGATGCTCAACCACTTGTTGTTGACACTCCGAACGCCATTGGCGTTGGTGGTCTCTTCTTTCCAATTCACGTTCACCACCACTTCGTTCCCGAATTGCTGGGTCACGGGCAGGGAGTTGCCACCCTTGGCGTTGCTCAGCACCACATAGGTCAACTTGAAGAGGCCCGTTCCGGCAGCCACCGGGGTGCCATCGATGGAGAATTCCGGATTGCCGTTATAGACGTAGTTGATCGGGGTGTCCAGAGCCGGCGTCGTGTAGAAGTTGAGGACGTTCGGGGGGGTAAGGCCATTGCCCCGCATGTTGGCGCATTGGCGGCCATCGACAGTTAGATCCTCCAAGGCGAATTTCGCCAGGTAGGCAGCCGTGTCGCGCTGCCGGCCGTTGGCGAAGGTCCGGATACCGGCGGTCTGGAGCGCGGCCAGCCCCAGCAGGCCAACGCCCATGATGAAGGCGGTCAGAAGGAGTTCGATGACGGTGAATCCCGCTTGAGCTGAGCCGTTGGTTCTGCTTAGGGAGTTGGTATTCAGGGTTCGCATGTCACATCCTCTGCCAAGTGCCCGAGGACGCCACACCCTTGTAGTAGGTGTTGATGCCCGCGTTCGTGGTCACCGAGATCACGGAGATTGGAGCTGTCGAGTAGGGGTTTCCGGATTTCAGGCCCACCACGCTCAGATAGAAACTCACATTGGGCTGGCCGTTGGGCTGAAAAAAGGTCGTGGGCACCGCAGGAGTGGGGATCAAGGGCACCGAGCCGGCCGGCATGTAGGCAGGCCCGGCCATGATGCGGATATCGGGGGTCGGAGCCGTGGCGTTCAACTTGGCTCCGGCCGCATCATCCACCTGGGCATAGATGGCGTTCTGGGAGCTTGGCGCGAAGGTGCCCAGCACCTGGAGCCCCAGGAGCGGATTCTCAATACCTGCGGTGGTGAGCGGGTAGAAACCATAGGTCAAGGTCAGGCCGGTGCCACTCCCGGAAGAAAGGAGGTAGACGTTCTGGCCCCGCGCCGTGGCTGAGGCCTGGGCATCCCGGAGAGTCGCCTGCAGCGCCAGGGTCGTTCCCCGCACGGCGCCGGGCTGCTTGGGCAGGGAATAGGACGTGGCCGCGAGGGTCAGGATGCCGATGATCGCGATGACCACCAACATCTCGATGAGGGTGAAACCTTTGGATGGGGACCCACGATGGGACATGCATTGGCCTTTGGAACAAATCCAGGATGGGTGGCCCATGAGCATCCTCCAAAAAAATATTTGTTTGCTTTGCTTTCAATAACTTAGGCAGGAAATAAAGACGGAGCAAGTATTTCACAGATAGAAAATGATTAATTTTTATACACTACCCGAAATGGAGGGGATCCCGGTCCACCACGACGGCTCCCCCTGGGGCCAGCGGGGCGGCGTGCAGGGCGCTGGAGATCCCGCCGCGCTGGCGGGCCTTCACCAGCAGGTGCATGCGGTAGCGGTCGCGCACCTTGGGCACAGGGGCTTCCAAGGGTCCCAGCAGATGCAGGCCTGGCACCGCCGCGAGTCTGGCCTTCTGGGCTGCCAGGGCCTGCTGCGCGGCCTCCGGGCTGTCCCCTTCGCTGCGGTAGAGCGCCAAGGCCGTGAAGGGTGGGTAGGCCAGGGTTTCCCGGTAGGTCAATTCCTGCGCCGCGAAGCCCTCGAAATCCTGGCGCAGGGCAAAGGCGATGGCGGGGTGGTCGGGGCTGTAGGTCTGGAGCACCACCCGGCCGGCGTGCTCGGCCCGGCCCGCCCGGCCCGCCACCTGGGTGAGCAGTTGGAAGGTACGCTCCCCGGCCCGGAAATCCGGCATCCTCAAGCCCTGGTCCGCGTTGAGGATGCCCACCAGGGTGAGCTTGGGAAAGTTGTGCCCTTTGGCCAGCATCTGGGTGCCCACCAGAATGTCTACGTGGCCCTGCTCCGCTGCCAGCAGGCCCGCTTCCAGGGAACCCTTCCGGGTGGTGGTGTCCCGGTCCAGCCGCAGGATGCGGGCCTTCGGGAACAGCGCCGCCACCTGGTCCTCGATCTGCTCGGTGCCCTCGCCCACGCCCCGCAGATGGGCCGCGGCGCAATGGGGACAGACTTCCGGCGGCACGGCCTCGAAGCCGCACATGTGGCAGCGCAGGCGGTAGGAACCCTTGTGGTAGGTGAGGCTCACGGCGCAATGGGGGCAATCAAGGGTTTTGCCGCAGGCCCGGCACATCCAGAAATTCTCGAAACCGCGACGGTTGAGCAGCAGCATGGCCTGCTCGCCACGCGCCAGGACCTCGGCCATGCCCGCCAGCAGGGCTTTTGAGAAGACCACTCGCTTGCGCTGTTCCCGGTGGGCGTCCCGCAGGTCCGCCACCTGGACTTCGGGCAGCTGGATGCCCAGGGGACGCTGGGTGAGCTTCAGCAATTTGTAGCGCGCCGCCGAGGCCGCGTGCCAGCTCTCCAGGGAAGGTGTCGCCGAGCCCAGGATGATCGGGCAGTCCTCCAGTTGCGCCCGCTTGATGGCCAAGTCCCGGGCGTGGATGCGGGGGTGCTCCTCGGATTTGTAGGAGCCCTCCTGCTCTTCGTCCACGATGATCAGTCCGATGTCCCGGAGGGGCGCCAGCACCGCGTTCCGCACCCCCACGAAGATGGGCGCCCCATTTTGCAGGAGCCGCACCACGTCCGCCTGCTTCTCCGTGGCGCTGAGCCCCGCATGACCCACGGCCACCTGCCCCGGGAAGCGGGCTTCCAGGCGCGCGAGCAACCGCGGCGTCAGGCCGATCTCGGGCACCAGCCAGAGCACCCGTCGGCCGGCAGCGAGCACCCGCTCCGCCACCTCGAGGTAGACCTCGGTCTTGCCGGACCCCGTGACGCCGTACAGCAGATGGACACCGAACCCCCTGTCCGCCACCGCCGCGCTGGCCGCCAGCTGTTCCGCATTGAGCGCCACCCGGTGGTCGATGCCTTCCTCCCGCCGCTGGGAGAGCAGGTCGAGCCGCCGGGTGCGCTGGATGAGGCCCTTGGCTTCCAGTGTGGCGAGCACCGCTGCGCTGGTGCCGGTGAGATCGCGCAGGTCCGCTTCCAACATCCGCCCGCCCGCTTCTTCCAGCGCCAACAGCGCCTTGGCCTGGGTCGCGGTGACCTTGGCGGGATTTGGCAGCTCGGTACGGCAGATTTCCGTGAGGCCCGCGCCGCGGCGGTCCCGGCGGTGCAACAGGCCCCGCAGCCCTTCCTCCCCGCGATGCCAGGCTTCGCCGAGGGCGGCCAGGTCGTCCCACCGGCCCTGGTCCCGCAAATCCGAAAGGCGAAGGCCATGCTTGGTTTCCACCTCCCAATTCGGCACCAGCACCGGCGGCAGGCAGAGGGGTAGCAATTGCGCCAGACCCACCGCGTAGTAGTCCGCCGCGAAGGCCAGCAGCTCCCGCAGCTTCTGCGGCAGCAGGGGGAAGGGATCCACCACTGATTCGATGGGCCTCAACTGCACCTTGGGGGGCGCGCCATCCCGTCCCAGCACCAGGCCCACCGCTGCGCCGTTGCGCAGCCGCACCCGCACCCGCACACCGGGCGGGAGGCCCTCCGGCGCCAAATAGGTCAGCGGCGGCAGCGGCCGCGCCAGCTCGATGCGGGTGGGGACGAGGTTCATTCCGTTAGACTAGCGATATGTTCATCCTCGGCCTGGAAAGTTCCTGCGACGACTGCTCCGCGGCGGTGGTGGAAGAGACTGCCGCGGGGCCGGTGCTGCGGTCGCTGGTGCGCCGCAGCCAGGACGCGCTGCACGGGCCCTTCGGCGGCGTGGTGCCGGAACTGGCGGCCCGGGAGCACCTGCTCCAAATACGAGGCACCATCGCCGAGGCCTTGGCCAAGGCAGAGCTGCGGCTGGATCAGGTGGACCGCATCGCCGTGACCCAAGGGCCCGGGCTGGTGGGATCGCTCCTCACGACCTTCTCCGCGAGCAAGGCCATGGCCTGGCGCCTGAACATTCCGTGGGTGGGCGTGCACCACCTGCTGGGCCATCTCAATGCGGCCCGCTTCGCGGCGCCGGAGCTGCCCTTTCCGGCCCTCGTGCTGCTGGTGAGCGGCGGGCACACGCCCTTGTCGAAGGCTTCGCCCGCCGCGTCGTCCCGGGTCTTCTGCAACAGTTCTAGATGGGTCCAGTCCTTGGCCTGGTACAAGTGCGTGTGCCCGCCGCTCACCAGCAGCACGAGGGCCGGAAAGGGCAGCTCCGGCGCCGCGAAGCGGGCCGCATTGAG
>JANXPB010000052.1 GCA_025357545.1 Holophagaceae bacterium | reverse complement strand
CCCGAAGTGCTCAATGCGCTGCTGAACAAGATCCGCGGCGGCCCCATGGAGGTCATGCTCAACACCATCCTGCTGCGCTCCCTCAAGCGCGCCGAATACAGCGCCGACAACATCGGGCACTCTGGCCTGGCCCTGCAGGACTACCTGCACTTCACCTCGCCCATCCGCCGCTACCCCGACCTCATCGTCCACCGCTACCTGAGGAAGATCCTGCGCGGCGAACAGCTGCCGGACAGCCTTCATGCCCAGATGGCCCTTATCGCCAAGCAGGCCACCGACGCCGAACAGAAGTCCACCGAAGCCGAGCGCGAGAATGACCGCTGGAAGACCTGCCTGCTCATGAAATCGAAGATCGGCCGCCGCTTCGACGGCCGCATCCAGGGCTTCTCGCCAAAAGTGGCTTTCGTCCGCCTGGACTCCCCCTTCGTGGAAGTGGGCGTGCCCATGGGCGCCCTGGGCGGCAACTTCGCCGTGGACGAGCACCGCACTTCGGCCATGGGCATGAAGGGGCAGGTGGTGCTGTCCATCGGTGACGCCGTGAAGGTCGAAATCATCGGCGTAGACGAGGACCTGCGCCGGGTCAGCGCCTGGGTCGCCGAAGCCAGCGCCAAGGATGCCAAGGGCAAGCCCTACGCCTTCGTGCCCACCCTCGCGGGGCCCTCCACCCTGCGGGAAGCGGATTTCGTGCCCGAGCGACGGGGACCGAAGCCGGCAGTGCGCACGAAAAATGAAACCCGGACCACCTCCCGGGATCGGCCAGGGCGTTCTTCGGAACGGCCTAGCCACACTTCAAGGCCCGCCCCCACCGGAAAACCCGGCCGGCCTCCTGAGCGGAAACGGGACGACCGTCCGGCCGTACCAGCCCGCCACAAGGCCCCGAAGCGCACCGTGCGCGCCCCGAAAGCGACGAAGAAGCTTGGGTAGGGCGAGGCGGAGCCCGGCCCTGAATCACGACCCAACCCCAGCCCAAAGTGGGGGCCCGGGTGTCTTACCACCAGGGGCCTGACCTCTCCGGGACTGAGTTTTTTATTCACAAACCCGACGGACCTCGCATCGAAGTCTCCATATCCGGGAGACAGCATGAAGACCGATGACCTCATCGCCATCCTGATCGTTGGCACCTTCCTGCTGTTCTATATGTCGGAGCGGTTCATCGCCACCAGGGCCTTTCCTAAAGTGAAAGGGTGGACCTGGGTGGGGCTCGGGTTCTTCCTGCTGTCCATGGTGCTGAATGGTGTGCTGCCCCTGCTGCTGCCGACCGAATGGACCGCGCGCCACGCACTGCTGCCGGGCCAGAAGCTCGGGCTGGTAGGCGGCGTGCTGGTGGGCTATCCCAGTGTGGCGCTGCTCGGGGCGCTGATCCACCGGGCCATGCACCATTCGAATTTCCTGTGGCGGTGGGTCCATCAGTTGCACCATGCCCCTCAGCGCGTGGACATGGGCGGCGCGGCCCTCTTCCATCCCTTCGACTTCATCCAGAACATCGTGTTCTCGACACTGGTCACCGTATTCGTGCTGGGCCTCCGACCCGAGGCGGCCGCCTGGACGGGGTTCGTGGCGGCTTTCTACGGCTTCTTCCAGCATTGGAATGTGCCCACCCCGCGCTTCCTGGGTTTCCTGATCCAGCGGCCCGAAAGCCACTGCGTCCACCACCAGCGGAACCTGCACGCCTACAACTACAGCGATTTTCCGCTGTGGGACCTGCTCATGGGCACCTTCCGGAACCCCGCCACATGGGAAGGTGAAGCTGGCTTCGAGTCCGACCGGTCGGCGAGCTACGGCGCCATGCTGCTGGGGCGCGACGTGAATCCGGGCACCAGCAATGCAGGAGGCGGTAGCATCGCTTGATGCCCCTCAAGCCCGCGCAGCCAGCGATCCCCTCCATCTGCCTCGGCGTGGACCCGGGTTCCCTGGCCTGCGGCTGGGCAGTGGTGTCGCGGTTGGGGTCGCGGATGGAGTTGGTGGAAGCGGGCGTCATCCGCTCCGCGCGAGGTCTGGAATTCGATCAGCGCATTTTCGGCATTCACCAGAGGCTCGCCGAAGTCATCGCCGCGCATCATCCCCACTTCATGGCAGTGGAATCGCCCTTTGTGGAAAAGAACAGCGCCACCGCCATCAAGCTGGGGCAGGTCCGGGGAGGGATCCTGCTCACCGCGGCGCTGCACCAACTGCCCGTGGGCGACTACAACCCCATGCAGGTGAAGAAGGCCGTCAGTGGCTACGGCTGGGCCGACAAGAACCAGGTCGGCAAGATGATCATGACCATCCTGAACCTGAAGGAACCCCTGCAGGCGGACGCCGCCGACGCGGCTGCGGTGGCGATCGGCCACTTGCTGGCCACGCGGCGGAGCTGAAGTGCGCCGCATCCCGCGCTACCTCTTCCTCATCGCCAAGCGCTATGGCCGCTGGGTGCTGCGGCACCGGCCCGACGCCGCGGACCTGCAGTCGGTGCTGGACCGGGCCGTGGCCACCCTGCCGCTGCAATCGGGCATCTTCACCAAGGAAGGGGCGCTGCGCACGGCGGAGATGAACCGCCAGCTGGCCTGGTGCATGGCCTTCATCGCCGGCGCCGTTAACGCCGGCGGGTTCCTTGCGGTCAGCCACTACACCTCCCACATGACCGGCGTGGTGTCCACCATGGCGGACACCACCGCCGAGGGCGACATCCTCACGACGCTCACGGCCCTGGCCATGCTGCTCTTCTTCATGGGCGGCGCCTTCGTTTCAACGACCCTCTTGAGCTTCGGCAAGCGCCGCGACCTGCCCAGCCGCTACGCCATCAGCCTGCTGGTGGAAGCCGCCCTGCTGCTGGTCTTCGGGTTCATGGGGGGGCGGCTCCAGGACCGCATCCGCTTCCACCTGCCGGAAACCGTCGCCCTGCTCTGCTTCATCATGGGCATGCACAATTCCCTCACCACCAACATCAGCGGCGCCGCGGTGCGCACCACGCACCTGACCGGAACGGTGACGGACATCGGCATCGAATTGAGCAAGCTGGCCTACATCAACGTGGACAAGGACCCACGCAAGGAGCGCATCGAGGCCAACCGCTCCAAGCTACGGCTCTACCTGCTGATCCTCGTCTCCTTCTTCGTCGGCGGCACCATGGGCGCGCTCGGCTTCCGCTACGTCGGCTTCAAGGTGACGGTCCCCCTGGCGGGCTTCCTCTGCTTCCTGGCGGCCAGGCCCATCATCCTGCAGGTGCGGCTGATGCTGCGCGCGCTCAAGCGGAACCTGGAAGAAGAGCAGTAACCCTTCCCGAGAGGGCCGCCAAGTGGCAGGCGGGCTTGCTTGGCAGGCCATCCCAAATACGAAGAAAGGGCACCAAAGGGTGCCCTTATTTGGGGTCGCAGCCTCATGGATGCCTAGGATATCCGCGGGCTGGAGGGGCAGGCAGGGTATGGTCGCCCCCTTGTCGTAAGAACGCGCTTTTCTGCGATCTCAAACCCCAACATGGGTCCGGCCTGGGGCGCGCTCAAGGGGAAAATTAGGGAGAAGTTTGGAGCAGGAGGCGCCGCAGTTCAGTGGGATCCTCAACAGGCGCCGCACATGTGTTGTTCGTGCAGACGAAAGCCCGTGGCTGCCCGGGCAAAGCCGCTTTCCCGGCATGCAAAGGCAGGGCCGGATCCGCGCCGGTCCACGTCACCGTACATTGGGGATAGAAACCGTGGCGTGCTTCGCGCAGCAAGGCTTCGATCTCCGCCTGGGCACCGGTGAGCACGATTTCCCGGGGAGCCCGCAAGGCCGAGTCCAGCACGCTGATCAGGCCCAGGAAGGCCCGCGGGGCCTTCTTCATCCAGGGTGCGAAGCAGGCCAGGGTATGTTCCGCCGAAGCGCGCAGATCCGCCCGGTCCAGGTGCCGGGAGAGCCGCAGCAGCGCCAAGGCCGCCAAGGTATTGCCGCTGGGCATCGCGTTGTCGAAGCCGGGCTTCTGGCGGAACAACAGATCCTTCTGGCCTGCCATGGTGCTGAAGAAGCCGCCTTCGGCGGGGTCTTCGAACTGCTCCCGCAGCCGGTCCGCGAGGCGCTCCGACAGGCGCAGCCAGTGGACTGCAAAATCAGCTTCAAAGAGGTCCACCAGGCCATTGGCCACCGCCGCATAGTCTTCTAGGAAGCCCGACGTGTGGGCACGGCCTTGGCGGTAGACCCGCAGCAGGGTGCCGTTCTGCCACAACTCGCGCTCGATGAACGTAGCGCAAGCCTTCGCAGCCTGCAGATAGCGCGGGTCCTCCAACACCTGGTAGCCCCGGGCCAGGGCCGAGAGGGCGAGACCATTCCAGGCCGCCAGCACCTTGTCGTCCTTGGCGGGGCGGACGCGCCGCCCGCGGGCCTCCCGCAGCTTGTTGCGCAGGGCGTCGAGCCGAATGAGCTGATCGGACGGGAACTCCGAAGGCCGGTCGAAGACGTGCAGCACCGAGGTGCCGTGCTCGAAATTCCCCCCGGGCGTGACGCCGTAGGCCTCACAGAACAGCGGTGCCTCGGCGCCCAACACCGCCTCGACTTCTGCGGGTGTGAAGGCGTAGAACTTGCCCTCCTCCCCTTCGCTGTCGGCGTCTTCGGAGGAATGGATGCCTCCGGCCTCGTCGCCCATGTCCCGCAGCAGGTAGTCCAGGCTCTCCCGCGCGATGGCGGCGTACTTTTCATCCCGCGTTTTCTGAAAGGCCGACAGGTAGCAGCTGATGAGTTGCGCATTGTCGTAGAGCATCTTCTCGAAGTGGGGCACCAGCCACCGGGCGTCCACGCTGTAACGGGCAAAACCGCCGCCAAGGTGGTCGAACACGCCACCCTCCCACATGGCGTCGAGGGTGCGCAGCGCCATCCGCTGGTCGGCTTCGGTGCCACGCCGCAAGATGAGGTCGATGGCCATGTGCTGCGGGAATTTCGGCGCACCGCCGAAGCCCCCCCAGCGGGCGTCGAAACTCGAGCGCAATTGGGCCAGCGCGGATTGGAAGATGCCGTCGTCCGCCACGCCCGCCCCCACCGCCAGGCGCGTCTGGCGCTCCAGTTCCACCGTCAATTCCGCGGCCTGATCCCGGACGTCGCCGGGCTTTTCCTTCCATAATTTGGCGATGTGTTCCAGCAGCTGACGGAAGCCCGGCAGGCCCTGGCGGGGGTTCGGCGGGAAGTAGGTGCCTCCGTAGAAAGGCCGCAGGTCTGGCGTGAGCCACACGCTCATGGGCCAACCGCCATGGCCCGTCAAGGTCTGCACCGCGTCCATGTAGAGGTCATCGAGATCCGGGCGCTCTTCGCGGTCCACCTTGATGGGGATGAAGTGGGCGTTGAGGACCTCCGCCAAGGATGCATCCTCGAAACTTTCGCGCTCCATGACATGGCACCAGTGGCAGGCGCTGTAGCCGATGGACAGGAAGATCGGGCGGTCGAGTTCCTTGGCTTCCTGCAAGGCCGCCGCGTCCCACGGCCGCCAGTCCACGGGATTCTGCGCATGCTGCAGGAGGTAGGGACTGAGGCTCTGGGCAAGTCGGTTGGCCATGGCAACTCCAAGGTCCCATTGGACCAGGAAAGCAGATCCACGAAGGCGCATGAATCCGCCCGAATCCGGTCGATTCCGCTGCCGTTTTCCTATTCGCAACCTTCGTGGCCCTCGGGGATTCTTTTCAATCCGCCCAAACCCCCACCAACGATAGAATCAAGGTTTGGCCGACCCTGGCCGCGGGACCTAAATGTTCGATTCCCTCACCGAAAAACTCAGCAAGGCCATGAAGACCCTGAGGGGCCAGTCCAAGCTCACGGAATCCAACATCGACGAGGCTTTGCGGGAAGTGCGCATGGCCCTGCTGGAAGCCGATGTGCACGTGGCCGTGGCCCGCACTTTCCTGGCCCGGGTCAAGGAGAAGGCCCTCGGTGTGGATGTCCTCCAGGGGTTGAACCCTGGCCAGGCCTTCATCGACATCGTCCACAAGGAGCTGGTGGAGATCATGGGCGGCCAGGCCGATGAGCGGCCCCTGCGCTTCGCCGCCCAGCCGCCCACCGTGGTGATGATGGTGGGCCTACAGGGCGCAGGCAAGACCACCACCTGTGGCAAGCTGGCAAAATATTTGAAGAAGAACGGAAGCTCTCCCCTGCTGGTGCCCGCGGACGTCTATCGCCCGGCCGCCATCCAGCAGCTGCACGTGGTGGCCAAGGAGGCGGGCATCCCCAGCTTCCACCACGACAGCCAGGATCCCGTGGAGATCTGCACCGCCGCAGTAAAGGAGGCCAAGGTCAAGGGCTGGGACGTGGTGATCCTGGACACCGCCGGGCGCCTGCACCTGGACGAAACCTTGATGGCGGAATTGTCCCGCATCAAGGCCGCCTGCGGCCCTTCGGAAATCCTCTTCGTGGCCGATGCCATGACCGGACAGGACGCGGTCCGCTCCGCCGGGGCCTTCCACGAGCAGCTGGCCATCACCGGCGTGATCCTCACCAAGACCGACGGGGACACCCGCGGCGGCGCGGCCTTCAGCATCAAGCAGGCCACGGGCCAGCCCATCAAGTTCACGGGCTCCGGCGAGAAGCTCGACGACTTCGAGCGCTTCCATCCCGACCGCATGGCCCAGCGCATCCTCGGCATGGGCGACGTGCTGAGCCTCATCGAGCACGCCAAGGACAAGATCGACGAAAAAGAAGCCGAACGCATGGCCAGCCGCATGGCCAAGAACCAGTTCACCCTCGAGGACATGCGCCAGCAGTTCCAGCAGGTCTCCAAGCTGGGCAGCATGACCAAGATCATGGGCATGCTGCCGCTGCCGGGCATCACCAAGGAGCAGAAGGACCAGATGGCGAACCTGGCCACGGACAAGCGCATGAAGCACCTCACGGCGATCCTGGATTCCATGACGCCGAAGGAGCGCTCCAACCACAACCTGCTGGACGCCAAGCGCAAACGCCGCGTGGCCACGGGTTCCGGCCGTCCGGTGCAGGAAGTGAACCAGCTCCTGAAGCAGTACCTCGAGATGAAGAAGATGATGACCCAGATGAACGATCCCAAATTCATGACCCGCATGCAGCGCATGGCCGGGGCCATGAAGGGCGGCGGCATGGGCCTGCCTTTCTAGTTCGCTTCGAAACGCACGCGATGAGGCTGCCAATGACCACGCGCCAGGAGTTCGAGAGCCTCGACGCCCGGGACCCGCTGGCGCCGTTGCGGGAGCTGTTCGACCTGCCCGCAGGCGTGATCTACCTGGATGGCAATTCCCTCGGGGCCCTGCCCAGGGCAACCGCCGGGCGGGTGGCGCAGGTCATCCACGGCGAGTGGGGCCAGGATCTGATCCAGAGCTGGAACAAGGCCGGCTGGATCGACCTCCCGCGGCAGGTGGGGGACAAGATCGCGGGGCTGGTCGGCGCGGGTCCGGGCGAAGTGGTGGTGGCGGATTCCACCTCTGTGAACCTGTTCAAGGTGCTCAGCGCGGCCCTGGAACTCAGCGGGGAGGGCCAGCCCGGTCGCCAGGTCATCCTGTCCGAACGCACCAACTTCCCTACAGACCTCTACATCGCGGAAAGCCTAGCGCAGGAAAGGGGATTGCGCTTGGAACTTGCCGATGCCGATGAAATCTCGGCCCGGCTCGACAATGATGTCGCCGTGCTGCTGCTCACCCAGGTGAACTACCGCACGGGCCGCCTCCATGACATGGCCGCCCTCACCTCCGCCGCCCATGCCGCCGGAGCCCTGGCCGTCTGGGACCTGGCCCACAGCGCCGGGGCCCTGCCGGTGAATTTGATGGGCGATGGATCCGCGGAGGCAGCCGCGGATTTCGCCGTGGGCTGCGGCTACAAATATTTGAACGGCGGGCCCGGCGCGCCGGCCTTCGTATGGGTGCACCCGCGCCACGCGGACCGCTTTCGCCAGCCCCTCTCCGGCTGGCTTGGCCACGCGGCGCCCTTCGAATTCTCACCCGGCTACCGCCCCGCCCCGGGCATTGGCCGCTACCTCTGCGGCACGCCGCCGGTGCTCTCGCTGGCAGCCTTGGAATGTGGCGTGGACACGCTACTGGCCGCGGAGCCCATCGGGGGACTGGCCGCGCTGCGCGAAAAGTCCCTGGCCCTGACCAAAGCCTTCATCCACCTGGTGGAGGAGCGTTGCGCGGGCTTCGGGCTGAGCCTGGCGACACCTAGGGCACCTGGCCAGCGGGGCAGCCAGGTCTCCTTTGCCCACCCGGATGGCGGCTACCCCATCATGCAAGCCCTCATCGCCCGGGGCGTGGTGGGGGACTTCCGGGCGCCCGACCTCCTGCGTTTCGGGTTCACGCCTCTCTACACCCGCCATGTGGACGTATGGGACGCGGTGGAGCAGCTGCGGGCGGTGCTGGAAAGCGGCGAATGGCGCGAGGCGAAGTTCCATGAGCGGGGGCTCGTGACCTGAACCCGGCCGACCGAGTGTGACCCAACGCAAGGGTTTCGGGCGGCGAACTGTGATCAAGCGCAAGGGCCGGGACCGCTAGGGTGAAGGTGACGCCGTCTGCCACGACTGTTCCGGACGGTGGGCCGACGGGCCTTGGCGTTCAGCCGGGGCACGCCTGGCCCTCCGTTCTCCGTCCCTGAGGTGCCCATGCGCAAGGATCTCGTTTTCGGAATGGCCGGCTCGGGGGGTGATGGCATCGTCTCCGTGGGCGAATCCCTGCTCTCTGCCGCGGCGGCCGAGGGCTACCACGGCATGATGACCAAGAGCTTCGGCTCCCAGATCCGCGGGGGTGAGTCCTCCTGCCGGGTGCGCATCGCCACCATGGCGCTGCTGAACCCCGGCGGCGACTTGGACGTGGCGGTGGCCCTCAACTGGGAGGACTTCCTGAAGTTTGGCGCCGAGCTGCCGGTCAGCGGATCGACGGTGGTGATCTACGAAGCCGCCACGGGGGTCGCCGTGGATGCCATCCCGCTCCAGGGCGTGACGCCGCTGCAGGTGATCGCCGTGCCCATCGCAGCCATGGCCAAGGCCACCGCCGGCACCGAACGCGCCAAGAACACCGTGGTGCTCGGCCTCATCGCCGGCTGGTTCGGCATCGGCCAGGAGGCTGTCATGAAGGGCATCCGCCGCAAGTTCGCCAAGAAGGGCGAAGAGCTGGTGGCGGCCAACGAACGGGCCTTCAACGAGGGCATCCGCTTCGCCAAGGAGAACCAGCTGCGGGCATCCATGGCCATCGCCTCGACGCCCATGCAGGGCCCCCGCCTCATGACCGACGGCAACGACATGTGCGCCGCGGCGGCCATCTTCGCGGGCTGCCAGTTCTTCAGCGGCTACCCCATCACGCCCTCCACCGAAATCATGCAGTTCTTCACGGACCATGTCTGGAAGTACGGCGGGGCCGTGCTCCAGGCCGAGGACGAGATCGCGGGTATCGGCGCCGCGGTGGGCGCTTCCTTCGCAGGCAAGAAGGCCATGACCGCCACTTCGGGGCCGGGCCTCTCCCTCAAGACCGAGCTCATGGGCCTGGCCAGCATCGCCGAGCTGCCCCTGGTCATCGTGGATGTACAGCGGGGCGGCCCCTCCACGGGCCTGCCCACCAAGGCCGAGCAGTCGGACCTCTTCGCGGCGGCCTTCTCGGCCCACGGCGACGTGGTGCGGCCCATCCTGGCACCCACCTGCGTGGCCGACACCTTCCGGGTCACGGTGGAGGCCTTCAATCTCGCCGAGCAGTTCCAGACGCCGGTGCTCATTTTGTCGGACCAGGAGATCGCCCAGCGCAAAGAGACCGTCGACCTCATCGACACTTCCCAGTTCCGCATCGTGGAACGCTTGAGGCCCTCGGCAGCCGAACTCCAGGACTACAAGCGCTTCCGCATCACCGAGTCAGGCATCAGCCCCATCAGCCAACCGGGCCTGCTGGGTGGCACCTACCTGGCCTCGGGCATTGAGCACACCGAGTCCGGATCTCCCACCGCCAGCGGCGACGTCCATCACCGCATGAACGAAAAGCGCATCCGGAAATTCGAACCGTTGATGGAGCGGCGCGACCTCTTCCTGATCGAGGGCAATCCGAACGCGCCCCTGGCCCTGGTGGCCTGGGGCAGCGTGGCGGGCGTCTGCCGCGAAGCGCTGGGCCTGGCCCTGGAAGCCGGCCTCGACGTCAAGCTCCTGGTCCCGTACCTGGTCTACCCGGTGGCGGAGGACGTCTACAACGGTTTCTTCGCCTCGGTGCAGCGCGGCCTGGTAGTGGAACAGTCCCACCTGGCGCAGTTCTATAAAGTGCTGCGCATGCACCTGGACCTGCCCAAAGGGGTCCGGCCCATGGCCCGTGGCGGCGCGAATCCCTTCAAACCCAGCGAGATCGCAGCGGCCCTGGGGCACCTCCTTGCGGACCTGCCACCCAGCACCGCCAGCCACCTTCAGCTCCAAGCGTGAGGCCGGACATGAACGCGAACGCCATCTGCGAAGTGATGCTACCCAAGGACTACAAGAGCGACCTGAAGCCCATCTGGTGCCCCGGGTGCGGCGATTTCAGCGTGCTCCAGGCCCTGTACCGGGCCCTGGCGGCCGTGGGGCGCCCCCCCCATGAAACGGCCTTCGTCTCGGGCATCGGCTGCTCCAGCCGCATCCCGGGCTACACCACGGCCTACGGCTTCAACAGCCTGCACGGCCGCTCCCTGCCCATCGCCCAGGGCATCAAGCTCGCCAACCCGGACCTGCTGGTGCTGGCGGCGGGGGGCGATGGCGACGGCTTCTCCATCGGCGGGGGCCACATCGCCCACCTGGTCCGCCGCAACATGGACATCACCTACATCGTCATGGACAACCAGATCTACGGCCTCACCAAGGGCCAGCTCTCGCCCACGTCGGCCAGAGGCCGCATCACCTGCACCTCCCACTTCGGCAGCCTGGAGGAGCCCGTCAATCCGCTGCTCTACCTGCTGGGCTACGGGGCCAACTTCGTGGCCCAGGGCTCCCCGGCGGACATGGGCTCCCTGGCGGCCATCACGAGGAGGCCATCCGCTTCCCCGGCTTTTCTTTCGTCAACGTGCAGTCGCCTTGCGTCACCTACGGCGAAGAGGCCCAGCAGATCAAGGGCCTCAAGGCCATCCTCGAGCCTCTGGCCGGCCTCGGCCATGATCCCAGCGATCGCCTCAAGGCCATGGACCTGGCCCAGCACTACGGCAGCAAGCTCCACACGGGCGTGCTCTACCGCAACCCTGACCCGCCACCCACCTACGAATCCATGGTGCGGGCCCGCCAGGCGCAAATGTCGAAGGACGCCCCGCCGAAAGCGCAGATCCTGGACCTCTTCATCAAGGGCTGAGGCACTGGTCCCAGGGGCCGCAGGTCACCTCCGCTGGTGGCCTGCGGCCCGATATTTCCCCTTGGGAAATCACGAATCCCGCGATACACTGACCCGCTCAGGAGTGCCCATGCTTTCGATCCGTCTTGCCCGCAATGGCGCCAAAAAGCGCCCTTTCTACCACATCGTCGTCAGTGAGAACGACCGCATCCCCACCGGCCAGGCCCTTGAGGTTCTGGGCTTCGTGAACCCCATCGCCACCGCCGGCGAGACGGTCCGCATCGATGCCGAGAAGGCCAAGGCCTGGATCGCCAAGGGCGCCAGCCCTTCCAAGACCGTGGTGGAACTGTTCAAGAAGCACGCGATCCTCTGATCGACCACCCTGGTTGAAAATCTAGCGAAATCCAAGAGCCGGGCCCGTGTTCACCAGGGCCCGGCTTTTTGTTCAGGAGCGAAGATGGATCTCGAAGCCTTCCTC
>JANXPB010000044.1 GCA_025357545.1 Holophagaceae bacterium | reverse complement strand
CCTGGTGTTCCCCTCCATGCGGGCCGTCGAGGACCGCTTGGAACTGGCCCTCAAGACCATCGGAGACAATCCCAAATCCCTCCGGCCGGTAGTCGCCTATCCATGGCTGATAGACCTATTATGAACGCAACTTGGTATGAGTGAACGGCATTGCCCCGTCCGGGGGCCTTTTCGTGAGAGATCAACTCCTCAAAACCGTTTGATGATGTCGATGCGCTGGGTGGTGAGCGAAGTCTTGGCGCTGCGCAGCCGCTGCTCCAGGTAGCTGTACTGGATGAGCCATTTGTCGGGCAGGGGCAGGGCCACGATGTAGCGGCTACCGTCCGCGGCGGCGTGGAACCACCAAAGGTCGCCGTTGACGCTGGCCAGCTGGGACGTAGGGGCCATGACCTGCCGCACCCACCCGAATTGCGGCCACCATTTCCGGGTGCGGCTGCCCAGGAACACCTGCAACTCGCCTCCCTGCTCTTTGGTGGTGCGGTTGGTGTGGCGCTGGGCCTTGATCTCAAAGGGGAAGGCGCCGGTGCTGCCGATGGCGATGCCATAAGCGGTGAGTGGGAAATTCGTGGCCTGAGCGGGATAGTATTCCGGAATTGAAGAGGGATTCTGGCGGCGGAATTTCGCCAAGTCCTCCTCCCGGGCCTTGAGGTTCCAGGTACCGCCGAAGAAGGTCCAGGACACGGGACCCGTGGCCAGCCGAGCGACGCCCTGCACCGCGGTGAGGTTCACCCGGCCGCCTTCGATGAGCCGCGCATCTCCAACGGTGGCGCGAATGCCCAGCTCCTCGAGCGCACCCTCAGGAACTCGGTAGAAGGCCCGGCCGAATCCGCCGAAGACTCTCAGATCCGGATCCCAAAGGCTCTCGGTGGCGATCAGGCCGTTCTCGACCAGACCACCATGGACCTCGACGCCCCCGGAGGTACCCATGGCCTGGAGGCGCAGATCAGCCAAGTCCAGACGGGTGCCATTGCTGACCTCATTGTCGAACCGCGCCAGATTGAAGCGGTTGCCATCGCTGCCCACATAATGGGCCGACCCTGCCCGCAATTGGATCCAATCACTATCTTCGCCGAGCTGCCAACGCAGCCTGAGGCGCGAACGGTCCCGGAGGATGGCCGGCTTGCCAGGCCCGCGGTCGATGTCGTCATGCCAGGCGTTCAGTTCCCAGGTGGGCATCCACCACTTGCGTTCCGGTTCCTTGAAATACGCCTCCTGGGCCAGCAGGCGCAGGCCGGAGACCAAGAGGACTGCTACCTTTCCGAGGCGCATGGGCTCACTTGATGTTTTCCAGAACTGGGTGATCCAGGGTTTTGTCGACCGTAAAGGTCCAGTCGGTGATGCCATAAAGGTCCACCTTGTGGGTGTAGCGCAGGTTCACCACCACCCGGCCTTCACTGCCGCTCATGATTTTGCGGATCTTGACGGCCGAGGGAGCGAGGGCCTCCGGGACGCCAAGGCCGCGGATCTCGATGCGGATCTCCTTCTCCATGTCCTCGGGATTCCGGCCGGCGCCTTGTTCCGCCTTGCGTTCGACGATGTCATAGATCTGGTTGTCCGCGTAATAGACGGGTATGACCTTGATGGCGACGGCGGCGAGGATGATGACCACCAGCAGGCTGATGGTGCAGCCGACCTTGCCTTCGCCACGCTGCTTGCGAGTCCATGGGCTCATGGGACCTCCTAGTGTTTAATTTTTCAGATCTTCCGCGGCTTGTTTCGCGAGGGGCGCCACCAGCGGGCCATCGGGACCGAAGAGGGTCGAGGTGGGGTATTTCTGGGCTTGCTGAAAGGCTTGGATGGCTTCCGGAATATACACGGAACCGAGCTTGCCCAGGCAGATACCGGTGTAATACTCCACGGTTCCCTGCCCCAGCCCGAGCCGGGTGCTGTTGCCGACCTTGGCTTCCCGCAGCAACTCCAGGGCCCTGTCGTAGCGTCGGAAGTGCATCAATGTGATGCCCTGATTCAACTTCAGGAAGGCCACGTCATCGCCTTTGGCGGCGATGGTTCGCAGCCGCAATTCCGCCAGCACGAAGGTGTAGCAAAGGGTCGGGGCCTGCAGGGGAAGTTCCAGAGGATCGCGGTTCAAGGGCAGGTTGATGGACACCCCGGCTTGGGTCACGGCCAGAGACTCGCCCTTGGCTTCGGCTAGGGCCTGGCGGAAGGCCAAAGCCCTGGTCACCGGCTTGCCCCCGGCCTGGGTGATGGGTTTCAGAGCCTGGAGGCCTGCTTTCCCCGCATCGCCGACTTGGAGGACAACAGGTCCGGATTCGCCCGGTAGGTCTGCCACCAGGACCCCCGCCCCCGATTCCCAGATTTGGGGCTGGGTGTTGAGACGGGCGACGAGGTCGGCCAGCGGGTCTTCGTCCAAGGGTTTGACGGCGAAGCGTTCCTCTTCGCCCTCCAGGGTAGTGAGCACCACATCCACCACAGTCCCCGGGCGGTCCCTGGCGACACTCAGGCTGAGCAGCAACTCGGCTTCCTTGGCACCCCGCAGGCGTCCCATGGCCTCGGTAGGGCTCTCGCCCTCCTTGGCCTTCAGATAGGCCACTTCCTTGAGCCGGTCTCCAAGGGCCTGGAGCTGGGCCAGGAGACGAGCCTTGCCGGGGAAATCCTCCGTATGGTCCAAGCCCAGGAAGGCGAGGCGGGGCTTGGGTTTGGCGGTCAAACTCAGGGCCTTGCCCTCTAGGATCTCCACCCGCTGGGAGTAGCCTCCCGCCGGGTACTTCACCACCAGGTCGTAGGTGCCAGCGCACACAGAGATGGCGTTCACGGGCAATGGACCGTAGCCCTGCCCCGAGAGGAACAGCTCTCCGCCCGGCCACGCGGAGCTCATTGTCAGGGTGCCGCGGGAGGGGTCCAGCTTGATGGCCTCCAGCACATGGTCCGCGTAGGGACGGGTGAAGGATTCGTCGAGTTCCATCCGTTTGGGGCGGAAGCAGGGCGCCTTGAGCTCCAGGATATGCTTCCCGACCTTGAGCTCGGACACCACGAAGGCGCCGGACAGATCCTCGGCTTTCAGGCCGGCCTTCTCCGCCAGAGGCGCCATGTCCGCCGGGGCTTGGCCCGCGCTGCGCCCCAAAGGTTTGCCATCCAGCAGCACGTCCACACCCTTGGGGAAGGTGTACAAAGTCAGGGTCGAGGCATTCCGGTCCAGTTTGAAATCCACGTTCTTGGCGTCCTTGGGGACCAAACTCAGCTCGACCTCCTGGGGAGCGAACCCAGGCTTGCTGTAGTTCAGCTTGTGGGCCCCAAAAGGCAGGTACCGCGCGGGGGAGGCCGCTCCGGGCACCTCGTCCACCTTGAGCACACCGCCGTCGGGGAGGTAGGTGAAGCCCACCTTCGCCAGCTTGGCGCTGCGCAGGCCTTCATGGAGCGCTTGGAGCTTGGCCGAGGTGATATTTCTGTCCAGCTCGAAGTCCGGGTTGAAGGCCACCAGGGATTCCAGGCGTTTGCCTGCTTCGGCCTTTTTGGCGGGATTGCGGTCCTCCAGGATCGCCAGCCAGTTGTAGGTCTCGCCCACCACCTGGGCCCACGCCGGGTCCAGGCTGCGGGCGCGGGACTCCAGGGCCGCAAGCACCTGCTCGAATTTAGCTGAAGCGCCGTCCCGGTCCCCTTGATTGGCCCAGGCATCCTTGGCCTGCTTGAAAGTCTCTTTCAAGCTTTCATCGGGCTGGGGCGTCGGTACCGATTGGGCAGCGGCTGCGCCTGCCAAGAGCATCAGGGTAGCGGGGGTGAAGCAGATTCGGCGCATCATCAGTTCAGCCGTAGAAGCAGGTCGTTGCTGCGGTCAGCCAGAATCAGGCCGCCATTGCGGTCGATGGTGATGGCCACGAATTTTCCGCTAAGGCCCAGCTGGCGCCACGAGGCCTGGCGGAGCACTGAACCATCCGGCCCCCACAGCACCACGCCATCGAATTCCCCGCCCTCAACGATGGCGGCCACATGGCCCAGGGAATCGCTGCCCAGGGCCAGTACGCTGCGGTAGACACCCGGCAGGCCCTTCCCGTAGGGGATCCAAACCTGGGGCTGCCCGGCGGCATCCAGGAATTTCACGTCGCGGTTGGCGTCCGACGCCTGGGCCACGCCGCCGTTGGGCATGGGGGCCATGGCATTGGTGGTGGGGGAAGGCAGGGTCCGGTTCTGGCCATCGGCTCCGAGCAGGGTGAGGGCGGCCACTTTGCGGTCGCCGACCCAGACCGTGCCCCAGCGGTCCACCATGCCGCCCGAAGGCGCGTTGCCGGCCAGGGCTAAGGGCAGGCCGTCCTCTTTCACCAGGCCGCCCTTGGTGATGAACCAGGGTATGCCGGAGGGGGGAACCACCATGGCTTTGGCGCCCTTGACGGGAATCCCCACGGGCGAGGCCTCGGCTTTGCGCAAGATCACCGCCCGGTCGAGGCCGTCCTCATAAATGTAAAGGTCACCATCCGCATTCCAGGCGAGCAGGGTGGGCGTATTAACCCACTTGGGGGCCTTCCCAGCGGGCCAGGGGCCCTCGGTTTTGAGAGGGGTTTTCTGCAGGCGCCATTTCACGCGCACTGCGATGCGCCAACCGGCCTCCTGGGCTTCGGGGGTGTTGGGCAGGCGCTCCCGGAGCCGTTCCAGCAGGCGCAGGCAGCCCGGCAGGTCGCCTTGGAGGTCCAGGACTTCCGCCGCCTTGAGTAGGGCCTTGGGTGCAAAGGGGGAAAGCGGATCCAGGCGGT
This sequence comes from Holophagaceae bacterium, assembly GCA_025357545.1. Lineage (GTDB taxonomy): Bacteria > Acidobacteriota > Holophagae > Holophagales > Holophagaceae > JANXPB01. The sequence continues at coordinate 10,671 of JANXPB010000044.1, read as the reverse complement.
AGCATTCCAGGAAGCTCTGCAGGGCCCGGCCCCACTGGGACTGGTCACGGAAGGCCAAGCCCAGCTGATACTGCGCCCCCGCCACGGCCGGGTTGTCGGTGTAGAGGTCCACGACGCGATTGAATTCAGCGATGGCCTCCTTCATGTCCGCGGGCTTGCGGGCGCGCTGGGCAAGGATCTCGCCCCGCAGCAGCATGGCTTCCGCGGCCACCGGGGACTTGATGTGTTCCGTCTTCAATCGTTCCAGCAGCGGCATCGCCGCATCGGGCTTCTTCTCCACCTCGATGTGGTAGCGCGCCATGCGGATGAGGGCCTGGGCGGAGAAGGCTGATCTCGGGGCGGCCTGGAGCAACTGGTTCCAGGTCTCAAAGGCTTCGGCATAGGAGCGGGCATGGTAGGCCCTCTCACCGCTCCGGTACAGCTTCTCCGCGAGATCTAAGTCCTGAGCGGTGAGCAACTGAAAGGCGCAGAGGGGGACCACCACCCGGGCCACTGCCCAGGAAAGTCGGCGCGCGCTCGGCTGGAGCCCGTTCATGGAAGCCTCAAGCAAGAATGGATTCATCATAGCCCACGCGATTCATTGGGGAAGCCACGCGATTCATCGGGGGAAGGCTGATACGTTTGAACCATGCGTGCCCTGCTCATCCTGGCCTTTGCCGCGCTGGCGCGTCCCGCGTCCGCGCAGGTACCCTTCGAGCAGCTCGATTCCGGTGCGAGGGCCGAAGCCCAGGCCATCGTGCGGCGGGCCGATTTCGTATTCCAGACCAAGACCGAACCCAGGCGGGTGCGGCTGGCCACCATGGACCAGCTGTTCGACCACCCGCGTCTGGCGGCCGCCATGTGGCGCTTCTGCCGCTTCGTGCCAGGCTTCTACGTGTTCCAGGACCCCGATGGCACCTGGTCCATGGATGACACCAGGGGCCTGCGCGGTACGATGCGGCTCGCGCTGAAAAAACCCGGACTAAGGGTTTACATCGTGGAAGGGCGCGCTGAACGGGGCCGCCTGAAGGTCCCTTTCGCGGTGGGTGCCAGGATGATCTCGGTCTACCGCTACTGGGAGGGCCCCAAAGGCTTCGAGACCCAGCTGCAAACCTGGACCGCCCTGGATTCGGCCCTGTTGGGCTTCGTCTCCAAACCCTTCCACGGCCTCATCCGCCACCGGCAGGACGAATTCATCGAATACATCAACCGCAACATCGCACTCTTTGGTGAGTTTGCGGACATGGATCCGCGGGAATTCGAGGGCCCCATCAAGCGGGAAGGCGACCCCATCGCCACCCGAGACTACGAACGGATTTTTCCCCGGAAGGCCCATTGATGGACATCGATTCCCGTCTGCCCACCGAGCTGCCTCCCGAGGCAGCTGGACCTGATGGACTGAGCCGCCCCCTCCCCTTTGAAGACGCTGGGGGCAATCCCGGTTTCGTGGCGCGGGTCTGGGCCACCCTGCGCTGCTTCTGGACCGACGCCGCGAGAGCCGGAGAAGGCCTGGGGCGCTCGAGCCAGGTTGGGCCGGCCATCAGATTTTATGCCTTGCTGGGCTTGCCCGCGGTGGTTTTGGTCGGCCTTGTCAATGTCCTCTGGCCCGTCCAGCCATGGTTCCTGGCGGCGCTGGGGCAGCCCAAGCCTGCGGGGCCTGAAGGGTCCGCGCTGCTCATCGGACTTTTCAGCCTCCTGCTGGCGCCGGTCTTCATCGCCTTGGTCCTGGCGCTCACGGGCCTCCTCTATCAATGCGGTCTCTGGATGGTGGGCGGGGCGAAGGCCGGGCTCGGGCTTCCCGTCACTTATCGATTTCTGCTCTACTCGGCGGCCGCTCTCGGGGTGCCCGTGGGCCTCGCGGACTTGGCGCTGGCGCGCCTGCCCGGGCCCCTGCACATTCTGGGGGTGCTGTTCACCTTGGGCGCACAGCTGGGCATCTTCTTTTACCAGGGGGTCATTTTCGCCCGGGCGCACCGAACAGAGACCTGGCGGGGCGTGCTGGGCCTGCTCATGCCGTTGCTGCTGATCCTCCTGCTCTGCGGGGGCTGCTTCGGAGCGCTCTGGGCCGCCGGGGGCGAAGAATTCCGAGATGCGCTCACGAAGGGACTTCGGGGCGGGGTTTGATGGAGCCACTTTCGCACCCGGGCCGCTTCGTAGCCTGCGCTCTGCATCCCGTGCGGGGGTTCCGGGCCTGGGCGGCGGAGGCGCCGGACTTGGCCCCGACCTTCGGGCGGATGCTGATGCTGCGCGGGGGCCTGGCCTGCTTGAGCAGCCTGTTGCTGTTGCACTCGCTCTACCGCGGCTACCCGCTGTTCAAAAGCATGCAGGGCCCATTGTGGCACGAGATCCTCCCCCAACTCCCGCCGGACTTGGACATAGCAGCCATTAGGGCTTCCCTGGCGGAGTTGCCGGACCTGCCACCTTGGTCCCGACTCTGGCCCTGGGTGCTGTTGTTCGGCCCCCTGGGCATCGCCAGCGCCTGGTTGCACAACGCGGTGTGGGATCACGGCTGCCTGTGGCTGCTGGGCGGCGTCAAACGCACCGGGTCCTGGCGCATCACCTTCGTCGCGGAAGCGGCGGCCATGGAGGTGGGAACCCTGGACGCGCTGTTGGCCTTGCTGGGGTTCATCCCGGTGGCAGGGCCGCTGCTGGCGCCGGTCCTTGCGGCTGTCGGCGTCTATTTCTGGGTACTGCGCGGGCTTGCCCTAGCGGCCTTCCACGGGGCGCCCCCCTGGAAGGGAGCCTTGGCGACCCTGCTGCATGTGCTCCTGGCGGGGCTGTTCCTCTGCGGGCTGCTGGGCCTGAGTTGGCTGATCGTTATGCAGTCGGTGGTCATGTGAGGTCCCGGTCCTTCTCCTGGCTGGCGGCGGGTTGGACGTTGGCCGCCAGCTCAGGATTGCTGGTGGCCTGGCTGCTCCGCACGACCCATCTGAGCTTCCCACCCTGCCTGTTCAAATCCGTCACCGGCCTGCCTTGCGCCACGTGTGGCATGACCCGCTGTTTTTCCGCGCTCTCCCAAGGGGACTGGCGCGCAGCCTTCCACTGGCATCCAGTCGGGATGCTGCTGCTGCTCGCCTCGCCGATGGGGGCGGTGTGGGATCTGCGCCGGGCCTGGTCAGGAAGGCCCTTCCCCGATCTGCCGGATTCCCTGGCCGCCCGCGTGGCGGTCGTGGGCTTATTTCTAGGAGCCTGGGCGCTGCAAGTGGCGCGGGGAGTCTAGAGCGGTCATCATGCTTCAACCCCACCACCGGAGCGCATTCATGTTCCAGCAGATCCTGGATCAATTGATCGAACGGGTGCCCGAAGCGCTCGCGGCCACATTCAGTGACAAGGATGGCGAACCCATTTGCACCCGCACCATCCAGGTGCCTAATGAAGCGCTGCAATTGCTCGGGGCCTACCAGCAGACTGTTCGTCGGCATCTCGCCCAGGCCATCGAGGAATTCGACCGTGGGGAGATCGAGCAGATCGCCTTCGCCACCCAGGAGCACTGGATCATCATGATGGGCGCCACTGAAGGCTGCACCCTGGTGCTGGTGATCCAGCGGGAAGGCATCCTGGGCCGCGCGCGCTACGAAATGGGCCGGGCCGTCAAAGCGCTGGACCAGCAGCTGTAGGCACCCTTACGGATTGACCCTTAGCGGCCCTCGTGGCTTCGGAGGTCGTCCTCATCCTCAGTGGACACCGCCGCATTTTTTGGTGACGTAGGAAATTGAAAAGGGAGTACGCATGGAGCGCTTCATCGGCCTCATTGGCATCGTCGTGTTCATGGCCATCGCCATCGGGCTGAGCCGCCACCGGGGGAACATCCATTGGAAGACCGTGGCCTGGGGCCTGGGACTGCAATGGCTGTTCGCCATCTTCGTGCTGAAGGGCGACTTCCTTTCCAAATGGCTGGGCTTCCAAGGGCAGTTGCCCTGGCCCGGCTTCTGGCTCCACCAAGGCACGCCGGAAGCCCATTTCTACGGCCTGGGCTGGATCATCTTCGCCTTGATGTTCGTCCCCATGCTGCTGAGGCGTTTTGCGGCTTTCGAAAGCAAGCCCCTCAATTGGGGAATTTTCGGCGTCGTGGTCTACGGACTGCTCTGGGGCAATCTGGTGGGCAAGACCTTCAACAACATCCGGATCGTGGTGCAGCACCTGATGGAATACGCCCACGATGGCGCCAGCTTCGTGTTCGGCCCCCTGGCTGACAGCGCCGCGGGAGGCATGGGGGCGCCGGTGATGGATGCGGCCCACCATTCCATCGGCCGCATGGGGATGGTCTTCGCCTTCGTGGTGCTGCCCACCATCATCTTTGTGGCGAGCATCTTCGCGGTGCTCTACTACCTCGGCGTGATGCAGTGGGTCGTGGGCGCCTGCGCCCGCGCCATGGGCCGCGTGCTCAAGGTCAGCGGGGCCGAAAGCGTGTGCGTGGCGGCCAGCATATTGATGGGCCAGACCGAAGCGCCCCTCACCATCCGGCCCTTCCTGTCGCGACTCACCCGTTCCGAATTGATGGTCATCATGACCGCGGGCATGGCCCACGTTTCGGGTTCCATCATGGTGGCCTACGTGCAGATCGCTGGCGTCGACATCGTGCACCTGCTCACCGCTGTGATCATGACCGCGCCGGGCGCCGTAATGATCGCCAAGATCCTGGAGCCCGAAGTGGAAGAACCCGAAACCCAGATGGTGGCGGGTGAAGAGCTCAAAGTCGACATCCCCAACCACGATGCGAACGTCATCGACGCCGCCGCCCGCGGCGCCTTCGAAGGCGGCAGCCTGGCCTTCAACGTGGCCGTCATGCTCATCGCGTTCATCGCGCTGGTGGCATTGATCAATGGCCTCATCAAGGCGGCCATTCCCGGCGGCAGCCTGGAACTGATCCTCGGCACCCTGTTCAAGCCCTTCGCCTTCGTGATGGGCGTGCCTTGGAAGGAGGCCGGCATCGTGGGTTCGCTGCTGGGAACGCGCATGGTGGTGAACGAGTTTGTGGCGTTCATTCAGTTGGGTGCGCTGCCGGAACTCAGCACCAAGGCCAAACTCGTCTCTACCTTCGCCCTGTGCGGCTTTGCCAACTTCTCCAGCATCGCCATCCAAGTCGGAGGCATCGGTGCTTTGATTCCCGAACGCCGTGGCGATCTGGCACGGCTAGGGCTCAAGGCCATGCTTGCGGGGACACTGGCGAATTTCCTGAGCGCGTGCATCGCTGGAGTACTGACTTAAAAAACGCTACGCAAAGGTGGCGAAGAGGCGACGGCAACGAAGATGACGAAAACTGATTGAATCCAACTCCTACTTCGTGATCTTCGTTTCCTTCACCACCTTCGCGTAGTTGCTTTTTCAGAACCATCCTTTCAGCGAATGCGCGTAGCCCGTCTGCTCCAGGTAGGCATCACCGATTTCTTTCCCTGCTCCATCCAGCACGCGGCAGGCTCCTTCCCAGTAGGTGACGCCGGTGCTGCGGGCGGTCCGCAATTCCTGATCCGGGAGCAGGGGCACCAGCTTGAAGCGCTCGCCCCAGGCTTCGAAGGTGAGGGGCTGGGGATAGCGCGTATGGGACGTGGGGCTGGTCCAGGCGCCCTGTTCACTGACCGCGAAATCCTTGGTGCTGCGGGTGATGTGGCCCCTGGCGTCCACTTCCGTGATGACCGAGAAGGGGTCCTGGCTGCCGTCCTTGCTTCTCATGCGGTAGGCCATGAGGCTGCGGCCATCCCGCAGCTGGATGCCCGCCCAGTCCCAGCCCACCTGGTCCGCCGCCAATTGGTTGGAGCTGAATTCATGGTCCATCCAGGTGGTCCCTGAAACTGTGATGGCGGCTTGGTTCGGCAATTTCAAGGTGCCCGATGAAAGCAGTCGGGGGTAGGTCAGGTAGTGGCTTGCGGCCGATGGGTCCGCGCCCTTGCGGCTGACCCCAGCCTCGCCAAAAATGACAGGCCGAGGCGGTGCCGGCATGGTCAGGTCCAGAACCGCCCCCTGCACGCCCATGTGCAGGTGGAAGAGCCCGGCCGCATCCTGCTCCGCCTTCCAGCTTTCGTTGAACACGGCCAGGTGGTCCAGGGACGCCCCCGCCGCGAGTCCCCCGCGATTGAGCCGCTCGCTCACCAGGAAGCGCCTCTCGGATTCATCGGTGAGCGTGCCGTGGGCGAGGAAGATCTGGTCGGAGCGCCAGGCCGAGGAGCCCTTGTATTCGCCCTTCGCCGAAGCCTGTCTGAAAAATGTGAGCTGGTAGCCGAAGCGCTGTTGGCCTTCCGCGCCTCCCCAGAGGTGGCCCGTGAAATACCACCACTCCGTGCGGAAGTCCGGATGGGAACCGTGGTCCCGCGGGAACGAGAAAGCGTAACCGGGGCGAGCAATGGCGAAGCCATCGGGAGTGGTGGCAGGCCCCTGCGCCATGAGCGAGATGCCCAGGAGCACCAGGGCCTTGTCCCATCGTCCCGTCCATCGAATCCAACCCATCAGGCCCCCTCCTCGGCTTCGCGGTCCGCGTCGAGGCGGGCCGCCCACCGCGCCGCCGGCGCCAGGGCCACCACCGCGGACCCGAGGGCCAGGGCCACCATCAGCGAAAGGAAGCCCCAGGGCAGCGCGAACCGGAGGGTCCACCCAAAGACCTGGGGGTTGAGCACCCGCACCAGGATCTGGGCCAGGACCAGGCCGATGCCGATGCCGCCTATGACACCAGCCAAGGCCACGCCAAGCCCTTCACCTAGCAGCACTGCGGCGATCTCGCCTTCGCTCGCGCCCAAGGCCCGCAGGGTCCAGATCTCGCCGCGCCGCGACAGGGCCAGGCCGAGCAACGCCTGCGCGAGACCCGCAATGGCCACCGCGAGCCCGATGATTTCCAGTGAATAGGTGATGGCGAAGGTCTGGCGGAAGACCGCCGATACCTGTTCCCGCAGATCCGCATTGGAACGGACCTGTAGCCCCGGATGGTCGCGCCGCAGGCGCTGGGCCACGAGGGTACGGTCCTCCCCGGGCTTGAGGTACAGCGCCACGCTGGCCACCCGGTCCTCGTGGTACCAGGCTTGGAACACTGGCCGGTCGATGATGAGGCTGCCCCGCTCGTTGCCGTAGTCCGCGTAGATGGCGCGGACCGTGATGTGCCGGGGGCCGTTGGGGGTCGGCAGGTCCAGCCCATCCCCCACTTTCACGCCGAAACGCCGGGAGAAGGTCTCCGAGGCCATGGCTCCGGCCGCGGCCTCGCCGTCTCTACGCATCATGAGCAGGACCGGCGCGGCCTCCTCGCTGCCGATGATCGCAACGTGGCCATAGGCCGCATGGACGGCGAAATCCCCGGCGCCCAGGAAGGTGTCCTGGTGCCGCAGGCGGATCGGCAGGAGCTGGAACTGGTCTGCCGCCAGAACCGCCGGGTCCAAGGCGAGCCCAGCGGCCACGGCGCCCGCCAGCCGGTGCTGGCTGGCGGCGCCCGTAGAGCCCAAGGGGGCCAGGTAGAGATCCGCCCGCAGGTTCCCGCCGATCCACGTTTGCACCGTTTGTTCGAAACTCTTCACCATGACGCCCATGCCCGAGGCCATGCCCACGGCCACGGCGAGGGCTGCGGCCGCGAAGCCATGGCGTCCGGTGGGACGGCGGAGGGGGCGCAGGGCGAGCCGCAGGTTCCATCCCTTCACCCACGCCCCCGGCGCCCCCAGCAGTGGCAACAAGCCGACCGAGGCCAGACTGCCGCCCAGCAGCACCAGCATCGAAGCCACGTAGGCATGCCACGCGACGCCGGGTGGGCAGTCGGGCACAAACGCGAGCAGGGCGCCTGCGGCGACCATGCCCAGCCCGGTGGCGGTGAACTCCGGCCAGCGGGTGGGCCGAGTCTCGCTGCCCCGGGCCAGCATCTGCACCGGCGGTGTCTGCGCGGCGCGGCGCGCGGGGATCCAGGCGGCGGCCAGGCAGACCAGGAAACCCAGGCCTCCGGCGAGCAGGGCTTCTGCAGGTTCCAGATCTGCGTGGGTGGCCGAGGAGGCCCCGTAGAGTCCAGCCATGGTCTGGGAGATGCCGCGCACCGAAGCCTGGGCCAGCAGCCAGCCCAAGAGCACCCCCAGGACGCTGCCGAGGCCACCCAGCAGCGCGGCTTCCGTGAGTACGAAGCGCAGGACGCGTCCGGGTTCGCAGCCCAGGGCGCGGAGCGTGGCCCAGGTTTCCCGGCGCCGGTTCACCGCCGAATCAAAGGCCTGGAACAGCAGGTAGGCTCCCACCACCAAAGCGATGAGCGAGAGGATCGTGAGGTTGAACCGGAAGGCCGCGGTCATGGTCCGGCCGCTGGAGGCCCGCTGCTCAGGCGCCTCCAGGATCCAGTTCTGAGGCAGCAGGGGGCGCAGGGTGTCCTCGAGGGCCTGCACCGAGCCGCCCTCCCGGAGGCCCAATTCCAGGCGGTCCAACTGACCCTCGCGGCGCAGTTGGAGTTGCGCAGCCGGGAGGTCCATCACGAGCAGGTTGCGCTGCAGGGGTGGGCGGTTCGGCACGTCCAGCAGGATGCCCGCGACCTGCAGCGTCACCGGACGCTCGTTGATGTAACCGTTGAGGTCGTCGCCGGATTGCAGGTTCTCGGCCCTGGCCAGCGAGGCGGAGACCATGACTGCGTTGGGACTCTCGATGCTCTCGAAGAAGCGCGCCTGGAGAGACGGATCCGCCGGTGTCTGCGGGGCATTGGGCGGCCCGGCGGGGACGCTGTTGCCGATGCCCACCAGGTCGGTGCCCAGGAGTTGGAAGGCTTCCTGGGTTTTGGCCCGGTAGAAGCTGCCTTCGATCATGGGGCGGACCCAGGCTAGGTCGCGGACCGCGTCGAGATGGGGCAGGAGGGTTTCATCCAGGGGGCCCGCCTCGGCACGCACCACTGCGTCGGAGCCCTGACCTACACCTTGAGCAAAGCCCTCGAAGCTGGCCACCGCGGCGCGGTTGGCCAGCCGGATGGACAGGAAGACGGATACTCCCAAGGCCACCGACAGGGCCGCCAGCAGCGCGCGTCCCCGTTCCCGCCACAGGGCCCGCAGCACCAGCCGACGCCCCAGGACGTTCGTCACGGGGTCCCTTCGAGGAAGCGGCCGTCCAGCATCCGCAGAACACGATGGCAGAGGCCCGCGGCAGCTTCGCTATGGGTGACCATCACCAGCGCCGTGTGCTCCCGGTCGCTCAGATCCTTGAGGAGGGCCAGCACCGCGTCGCCGGAAGCCTGGTCGAGATTGCCGGTGGGTTCGTCCGCCAGCAGCACCAGCGGCTTTGCAGCCAGGGCCCGGGCCACGGCGATGCGCTGCATCTCGCCCCCTGAAAGCTCCGAGGGCCATGCCTCCGCGCGGCTGTCGAGGCCCACGGCCGTGATGAGCTCTGCCACCCGAGGGCGGATGGCGTCCGGTGTCCAGCCGAGCAGCTGGAGTGGAAGTTCCACATTCTCCCGGGCGGTGAGGGTTGGGATCAGGTGGAAAAACTGGAAGATGGTGCCGAGCTTTTCACGCCTCACCTGAGCCAGCCGTTTGGGCGTGGCAAGGCCGAGCACTTCGCCGCCTAGCCGCACCACGCCTTCATCAGGGTGGTCCAGGCCGCCGAGGAGATGGAGCAAGGTGGTTTTTCCACAGCCCGATGGCCCCAGGAGGGCCACACGCTCTCCGGCTTCCACGCTCAGGCTCAAGCCTTGTAACACCGCCCGGTCGGCGAAGCGCCGCACGATGCCATGAGCTTCCAGGACCGCCAAGCTGCCCTCCCTGCTAGAGCCTAGCGCGGTGGCCGCATTCCTCCCGGCTTGTCGACAATTAATGAATGCGGTCAGTCGTGCAGCAGTCCGGGATCGGTCTCCTCGGGCGCATGAGGCGGCTCGATTCCGCGCCAACCCAGCTTCCACGCGATGTTCATGCCCAGGCTCATCAGGATGTACAAAGCGAAGAAGCCGATAAAGAAACGCTGCCGGAAAATGATCATCAGGCACAGGACGCCCACGAAGGCCACCATGAGCCCCATGGCCGCGCGGGGGCTTCCGGGCTTTTTCTTGAAACTTGGGAAACGCACGGTGGATACCATCAGCAGGCCCACGATGAACAATTCCCCAGCGAAAAAATAGGCATGCTGGGTCAGTTGGGGCTGGCCGGGCCAGCACAGGATCACGGAAGCCACGCAGGCGGCCCCCGCAGGGATGGGCATCCCCACAAAGAAACGAGAGTCCACGCTGCCGACCTGGACATTGAAGCGGGCCAGGCGCAAGGCGCCGCAGGCGATGAAGAAGAAGCAGGCGGCCCAGCCGACGGCCCGGAGCTGGTGGTCGCCGATGCCCAGGGTGAAGAACCCGTAGCGGTAGGCCAGGATCGCGGGGGCCATGCCGAAACTCACCACGTCAGCCAGGCTGTCCAGCTGGACGCCGAATTCCGTGCTGGTGCCGGTGGCCCTGGCTACCCGGCCGTCCAGGCCATCAAAGACTCCTGCGGCCACCAGCAGGGCCGCGGCCCACAGGAAGTAGCGCTCGGGGTTGTCCCCCGCGGCGTTGATGGACATCACGACCGAGGAGAACCCGCACAGGATGGAGATGAGGGTGATGCTCGAGGGCAGCGCGAACTTGGACCGCTGCATGGCGAGGCGCCGCAATTCGCGGCGCTGCGTCCTGCGTTCTTCGGGAGTGAGGGTGGGTTTCATCGCCCTTCAGTGTTCCACAAAATCACCACGGGGTTCCTGGGCGGATCATCGATAGACTAAACGGCTCGGAGGGCGTGGGTTTGA
>JANXPB010000010.1 GCA_025357545.1 Holophagaceae bacterium | reverse complement strand
ACGCCGCCGCCCTGGAGGCGGCCTCCCTGCCCAAGGGGGATGCCTGGAACCTGGCCCGCATCGGCGCGGTGAACGGGGTGAAACGGGCCTCGGACCTGATCCCCCTGGCCCACCCATTGCTGGTGGAAGCCGTCCTGGTCGAGCATCGCTGGGAGGCCGCCACCCGAACGGCCTGGCTACGGGTCGAGGTTTCGGTGGAATCCCGCACCGGCGTTGAGATGGAGGCCTTGGCGGGGGTCTGCGGTGGTCTGTTGGTTCTCTACGATATGCTCAAGGCCGCGGGCCAGGACATGACCCTCGGTCCGGTACGGCTTCTGCTGAAGGAGGGAGGGCGACGGGGAACCGTCACCGGCTCCCTCCAGGGCTGCCCCTGGGGAGCTTGTTAAAAATATTTTTCATTTGGAGCCTTGCAAAGCTGCGAGGTAACCTGACGAGTTCAACGCGATCACTTCGGAGTTCGCACCCCCCATAACTGGAAGCCGGTTCGCTGTCTTCCCCAGTCCAAGGGCCCGCATGCGAAATTTACTTCTGACGTTCGCGGTTGCGTCCCTCACGGGCGTGCTTTCGGCCGCTCCCACCCACCCGCTCACCTACCGCGTCCGCAAGGGCGAGACTGCGGCCAGCATCGCCAGGGCCCACGGTCTGAGCCTGGGCCAGCTCTCGGCCCTGAATCCCAAGCTTCATCTCAGCAAGTTGCGGGTCGGCATGAGCCTGCATCTGGGACGGGCCCACGTACCTCAGTTCCTTCATACCGATGCGCGTCAGTCGGAAGCCCATGCGCCTGCCCTACCGGCCACTCCAGTCCTGCGGGATGCAGCCTTGATCCACCTGGAGCGGATCCTGCCGATCCCCCTGGCCCCGGAGGCGTCCAGGAATGGCGCCTTTGAAAGCCCGGCCGATTCCCCGGAAAGCCTTTCCACCCAGCTCCTGCCTCTGCTCGCACTTCCTGCTGATTCTGCTGTTTCCAGCCTGAAGGCCCCTGAATTCAACCCGGCGGATCGAGACCATCTGGACCTAATTTGGCCGGTGGAAACCCGCAGTATCAGTTCCGCCTGGGGCCCGCGCATGCGCTCAAGGGTCGTCCGCGTGAAAAATCACCGCAAGAAGCGGGTGCGTTACCGGGGTCGCCATAAGGGTGTTGACCTCAATGCTCCCATGGGAACCTCGGTGTTCGCGGCCTTGGATGGCCAAGTCGTCGCGGTGGGCCGCCACCGCCAGTACGGGAAATTCGTCACCATCGACCACGGCAACGGCATCGTGACCCATTATGGTCACCACCGGCTCAATCTCGTGGAAGTCGGTGATGTGGTGCGCCGGGGCCAGAAGATCGCCGAAGTGGGCCGCACGGGAAATGCCACGGGCCCCCACTTGCACTTCGAACTTCGAGTGGACGGCAGCCAGTGCAACCCATTGCCTTTCCTGGATGACGAAGAGGAAATCTCGGCTGAAGTGATGGCCATGAATGCGCACATCGGCGACTCCCACCGCTGACGCTAATCGCCTGATGGAACAGCAACGGGAACTTTCCTCCTCCCCGGAGGACCCAGGTAGGCCGGGCCACTCAGCGCAAGCATGGACGCGGCGTGCGTGGTAGGCTTTACCCTTTGGCAAGGATGAAGATATGGCGTGTGGACACCTCGGACGGGGTGCATGGCGGACGGTCCGGGCCCTGGCGGCCGTGGGCGTTGTAGGGGCCCTGGCCCTGTCGGTGGCCTGCAAATCGTCTTCGAAGAACGGCAATTCCAACCCAGGCACCACCGCCACGGTGACTGTCACCGGCCACGTGACCTACCTGCGCGTGCCCCTGCTCACGGATGCCAATGGCGTTCCCACCGGGCTTGAAACGACTTCTGCGAATTTCAAGGCGATGCCGCTTCGCGGTGCCCAGGTCCGGGTCTACCAAGCCAAGGACGAAACCAATCCCGATGGCACCAAGACCCGCGTCTGGATCAATGTGGGGGCATCCCTTACCAGCACCACCGGCGACTACACCGCCACCGTGCCCCAGGGCTCCGACACCTTCATCGAAGTCACCAGCGTCTTCCAGAATTCCGCCCAGCAGGTCCGGGTGATCGCAGAGCCCAGCGGCATCAACAGCACGGTTCCCCAGGTGGACCGTGTAATCTACTCCGCCCGCAAGGGGTGGGACAGCAGCGCACCCATTGGCATCGCGCTTCCAGGGACCTCCTCCACTGCGAATGCCACGGTCAACTTTGATGTCGGCTCCGGCGACAAGCTCTGGATCACGCCGTCCAACAACCGGCAGCCCGGTTCGGCCAGCCAGGAGACCTCAGGATCCGGAAGCCGGCCCTTCGCCATCGGTGATTCCTTTTATGCCTTCGGCGCCATCTACTTCCCCACTGGGGGTGGCGCCAGTTCGGTGTTGGATCTGCACTACCGCCCGGGTGTGTCCGAAGCTCGCGGCAGCTACATCGAGTTTGACCGGACCAAATTCCCCCTCGCTTACGATGGCGGGAGCGGGCATTTCTTCGGGACCATCCGAGGTTCCGCCAGCAACGACGATGCCTGGGATGAAGGGGTGATCTTCCCCTTGGTGGCGAGGTACATCCTCTACCTGCAAGGGCAGACTGCGCTGTTGCCGGCGGATGCTCCTCTCCAGGATCTCTCACCGGATTCTGCGGTGATTGAAGGCCTCGCCCCCGTCATGGCCGCCAATGCACTGAAGTCCCCGTATTTGGCAGACACCAGTGGCGGGACCATCCAGATTCAGGACGTCCGCAGCCTGGTCGGGGTTCCTATTTCCAAACAGACCGTCTATTCAGCCCCCAATATCCGGGCCCTGGCCTGGGAACTGGTGCTGAAGGCCAACTCCGTGGCCTCGCCGGGCACCCCGGCCACCTGGACCACCATAAACCCCTCCGCCATGGGCCGCTTCTTCAGCCTGATCGCCCCCATCGATCTTGCGGACATTTCGGGTATCTACAACCAACTGGCCCGCCTGAAAGAAGCCAAGGGTGCCCTTGATCCCATCGACCTGGCCGCCATCTTCACGGACACCGCCCTCACGGCGGTGGCGGCGCCCTTCCAGATCACCTGGCCCCGGCCCACTGTGGCGCCGCTGAATTCCTTCATCACCAATTGGGGTGATGACCCCAACAGCCTGGCAGTGGCAACCATTCCCCTCTCCATGGCCACGGCGGTTCAGGTGCGCGGCAGCTACCCCAATCTTTCCGAGGGCGAGGTCGCCTACGCTCGCTTTGCTCTAAGCAAGGACACCGCCTACAACCTCAAGATCGTGGGTTCCAACGGGCCCCTGCCCCTGGGCAGCCTGATCGAAGTGACCTTCCCATATGCCCGGCTCAGCTACACTTTCACCGGAGCCAGCACCCAGGATCCGCTCCGTCTGGTGCTGACGGGCAATGCAACCACTCATGTGCCCTACCTGGTCCGAATCCGCCTTCTGAGCCCGAATGCGCAAATCCCTGATGTCACCGCCACAGTACAATTGTCGGTCGCAAATTAGTCGGGCCCGATAAAACCATCTGCCATTTCAACTGGCCACCGGCCGGGAGACCGATGGGAAGTTCCATTTGAATCCAGCGAGAAACCCCATGTTCTGCTTGGCCTCGCGAGGATTCGGGGGGGGGGCTTGGATTCTGACTACATGGCGGGATTGAGGTGGAGAAGGTATCGGGCGACAGCCAAAACTGACCCCCTGGCGACAGAACTATTGACCCCTTGAGTCGCCGAGGAGGCGACATGGGTGAGGGTGGGAGGACGCTGGTCCCAGTGGAAACGGGGGCCGAGGTGTTGGATGCACGCGAGGTTCAGGGGATTTTTGGGCTGTTGGGGCGGGGCTGGCGGGTGAAGGCCATTGCCCGAGAACTGGGGATGGCGCGGAACACGGTTCGGGCCTGGGTGCGCCGGGGGCCGGAGGCTGAGCGTCCGCGGACAGGGCGGCCTCTGGCGCTGGAGGGCTACGAGGACTGGCTGAAAGCCCGGTTCCTGGCCGGGGTGCGGAACGCGGATGTGCTGAGGCAGGAACTGGCGGAGCGGGGTCTTTTGGTGAGCATCCGGACGGTTGAGCGATTCGTCTCGCCGCTCCGGGCCGAGGCCATGAACGCGGAGCGGGCCACGCTGCGGTTCGAGACGGAACCGGGTCAGCAGATGCAAATCGACTTTGGGGAGAAGTGGATCGAGGTGGCCGGGGAGCGGGTGAAGGCGTTCGTGTTCGTGGCGACGCTGGGCTACAGCCGGAGAACCT
>JANXPB010000006.1 GCA_025357545.1 Holophagaceae bacterium | reverse complement strand
CGCCGAGGCCACGGTAGATGTCACCTCCGTGACCCTCGGGAAACAGATCTCCGATAAGGAACTGCTGAATCTCCCTGTGGGCCGGGATCAGCTAAGCTCCATGGTCCTTGTGCCGGGCGTGCTGAGCATCGGTGGAAATCCAGCCCTGACCACCGGCCTCAATCATGACAACTTCGGTGGCAACGGTGCCCGTAATAACA
Organism: Holophagaceae bacterium; assembly: GCA_025357545.1. Classification (GTDB taxonomy): domain Bacteria; phylum Acidobacteriota; class Holophagae; order Holophagales; family Holophagaceae; genus JANXPB01. The sequence goes on along the minus strand of JANXPB010000006.1, from coordinate 2,693 downwards.
GCTACCTGATCGACGGCATTGACGTCACCAGCCCCGAGGCGGGCACCCTCCGCACCACCATCGCACCTGAACTCATCCAGGTTCAGGATGTGAAAACCGGCGCCATCACCGCTGAATATTCAGCCCGGGCTGGCCTCTTCTCCAGTGTCACTACCAAGGCAGGCAGCAACGATCTCTCCGCCGGCATCACGGCTGTGTTCCAGCCCACCTCCTTCAACGGGAGTGTTAAGGATGGCGGCGCGCGCAAGTTTGATGTCGGGAAACGCGGCATCCAGGACTACACTTTCTGGGCGCTGGGTCCCATCATCAAGGACAAGCTTTGGTACCTCATCAGCTATCAGAAGGTGAAGGACGAGGTCACGGTTAACCTTGACCCGACGGCAACCCCCACCCCTGGCGAAAGCCGCACGGGGAGTAACGAAGATGGATATCGCCTGTTCATCAAGGGGACTTGGCAGATCACCCCTAGCGACCTATTGGGTGTGACCTTCAACCGCAACCCCTCTACCTTTGACAACCTCACCGATCCTTCAATATTGACTCGTCGGGCCAGCCAGACAACGCGGGGAGGCGACCGTTACCTAGTCCAGTACTCCCACCAGTTCGGATCTTCGGTCTTCTTGGACTTGCGCTATGGCAGTCACGAAGAAGACAACCAGACCCTCGGAGAATTCACTTCGGCCGGACCCCAGAACACCCTCCGTAGCAGTCGTGTTCCAAATTTGACATCCCTCGAGAGCCAACAGGGCAATAACTCCGCTTACGACAAACGCCACTATGTTAAGAAACAGTTCCGAATTGATGCGACCTGGCTGTTCGATGCCGCAGGTAGCCATACCCTGAAGGCCGGGTGGCAGGGTGGCCTCGGGAATGGGTGGAAAGCCGAGGAGTCGCTGCTCCAGGAAATTGGCGTAGCTCAAGGCGCCGCTTACGAGAGCTACGACGTAGGCACCTACAGATGGAGTGCCCTCCCCAGCAGCAACGTCAGAAATCAACGCACACGCACACTGACCGCCATCAATGGCCCCAATTACACCGCGGTGAAAGCAGCGCTTATCGCCGCCGGGTTCACGCCAACCGGTCCCGGTGGCACCTTCACCAGCGCTGACATGGCCAATTACACCTTCAACGAAGCTAATCCTTTGGGCGGTTTCTACTCCTACCGCCTCTTCCAACAGTCCTTGAGCAGCTCGAAGCCCAAAATGGAAACCTCCGGTTTCTATGTCCAGGATCAATGGAACCTGGGCCGACTGAACCTCAACCCGGGCCTCCGCTTTGACCGTTACGACTACGTGGCGAGCAACGGCCTGGAATTGTTCAAAACCAACTATGCCTTCGCGCCTCGTTTCGGTATCACCTACGATCTAAAGGGCGATGGCCGCTCCAAGCTTTTCGCCTACTATGGCCGCTACATTGATCCCATCAAATTAGACATGGTGCGCTTCACCGGCACCCTCAACCCCTCGGTGCGCACTGAAGATGCCCGCATCTTGGGCACCTGGGTCACCTTCAACGTGCGCGGCGGTCCTAAGACCGTAGATGCCGTGTTCGCCGATAGCTTCAAACTCCCCAAAACCGATGAAATCCGCGTAGGTTACTCCTCGGAGTTCGGAAGGCTCTACACCTTCGAAGCCACGGCTACCTATCGCCGAGACTTTGACATCGTGGAGGACTGGGATCCCACTCTCTACACTGATGCCGGCGCTCTAGAGGCCGAAGCAAGAGGAAGCTTTGGTCTGGGCACTCGCACGGATGCCTCTGCCATGCGCATCGTGAACGCCTTCCGCGCCCTGCGCATTGATAGCAACTACTTCTCAGGCGGCGGCTTCACGGGCCAGCAGAACGTGGACCGCGTGAATGCCGGAACCCTGAACTTCGTCCTGGCTAACCTCCCGGGTGGAGAACGCAAGTACAAAAGCCTGGATCTGAGCTTGACCCGCCGCGAATCCAATAACTGGGGCGGCTTCGCATCCGTGAGCTTGGTGGATGCCAAGGGAAACAGTTACAGCAGCGGCAATGCCGATTTCCAGGGCGATCTCGCAATCTATGATCCCCGCTTGCCCTACCAGACGGGCAAGCTGGATGGTTCCGTGAACTGGCTGGCTAAGATGAACGGCTTCTACCATTGGGATATGGGCATCACTGTGGGCGGCACACTCACTGCTAACTCCGGATTTCACTACACGGCGTCCGAGCCAAGTTCAGGACGACTCCTCCTCTCAGTCAACAACCCCACTGTTAGGGGCACGGTCACGGAAGCCACCTTTGACCAACCCGCCTTTGGGCTTTTCATGACCCCCAAGCAATATCAGTTGGACCTGCGTGTACAGTACGCGCGGAAATTTGGAAAGGTGAGCGGAGAGGTCTACCTCGACATCATCAACGCCACCGACAACCAAAACGCCCTTGGTCTCGCCGAGGGTCCTGCTGTTCGTCAGAACAGGGCTCAAGACGAGCCCTACGCCTACCAACTCCCAAGGCGCTATTCCTTGGGCATCCGCATCAAGTACTAAAACTAGCCAGCACTGCTTCAAAAACCCCCTTCTTGGGGGTTTTTGATTTTGGGTAGGGGGAAAGGATGATGCGCTGGAGTCTCGAGTGGACCAGTGGGATCAAGGCCCAATCAGACCCGGTGACCTTTGGGGCAAACCCTACTCATGCCAAGGGCCCATCTAGAATAGGCTCTCTCTGCG
>JANXPB010000229.1 GCA_025357545.1 Holophagaceae bacterium | reverse complement strand
CGTCTACCAATTTCGCCACGCCGGCATGGGGCTAGGATAGCGCGCCGACACGGGGTTTCCTAGCCCTGAGGTTCAGGTCGCCGTGAGCGGGATGCGACGGCCTTGACCAAAGGCCTTGGGGCTCACTTTCAGATTGAAGGGCAGCTGGCGGCGCTTGAATTCCGTGCGGCGCAGCAGGCCCAAAATGCGGGGTAACGCTTCCCTGGCGAGCTGAAGTTCGGAGCCGGAGAGCATTCCGGCAAGATCTTCCATCAGGCCCTCCTCAGGCCGCTGGGCTTCGATCGCAGCGCCGAGGATCGCATCCAGCACCGCGTAGGGCGCGAGGCTCGCCTCATCGGTCTGGCCAGGCCGAAGTTCGGCGGTCGGAATCCGGCGGAGGATTCCATCGGGGATCGCGTCCCCAAAGGCCTGGCCCAGCGCGTAGACCCGCGCCTTCAAACAGTCCCCCAGGGCTCCGAAGGCCCCGATGCCATCGCCATAAAGCGTGAAGTAGCCCGTGGCAGCCTCACTTTTATTGCCGGTGTTCAGCACCGCGACTTTCGAAGAGTTGAGGAGCTCATGGGCCCCGGGCTCCGAGGTGAGGGCCATCAGCAATCCCGCCCGGGCCCGGCTCTGCAGGTTCTCATCGGTAAGGGCGAAACTGCGCTTAGGAAAGACGGATTGCAGGGCCGCCACGGAACCGTTGAAGGCCCCCTCAGCCTCCACCGAGAGAAAGCGGATGCCCAGCCGCTGGGCCTGGGCCTTCGCCAAGACCAGGCTTTCCCCGCTGGAGAACCGCGTGGGCAGGGCCACGCCGAGCACCCGGTCAGGCCCCAGGGCCTCCGCCGCCAAGGCCGCCACCACAGAGCTGTCGATACCGCCGGACAGGCCGATGACCACAGCCTCCAGCCCTTGCTTGGCCAGGTTGTCGCCCAGGCCCCTGCGCAGAGCGTCCCGCAGCCAGACGCCTTCACCGGGCTCCTCGGGCCAAGGCGTGCCTGCCGCTTCGGTATCCACCCACACGATGCCTTCCTCAAAGCGCGCGCCGCCCTGCCAGCTGCCATCGGGCTTCGCAAGGCAGGAGCCGCCGTCGAATAGCAGCCAGCTGTCGGCACCCACTCGATCGGCGTAGGCCAGAGGCACGCCATGCTTCTTGGCCAGCCCCTGGAGCAGTCGTTGTCGCTGGTGTTCCTTGGAGGGCACTGACCAGGGCGCGGAGGTGCCGAGAGGTTTCCAGGAGCCCAACGTCGCGGGGCTCGCCGAGGCATTCAGGATCAACGTGGCACCCTGCCGCGCTAGGTCCGCGATGGGATCCACCACATAGTGGACGGCCGCGCTGCTGAGTTCAGGGTCCGCCCATAGGTCTTCACAGATGGACACCCCGATGCGGTGCCCCCGGTATTCGACCAAGCTTGGGATTTCCATGGAAGCTTCAAACCACCGGTGTTCCTCGAACACATCGTAGGTGGGCAATAGACGTTTGCGGATCACCTGGCGCACGGAGCCAGCTTCCGCCCACCATAGCTCGTTGAACAGCCGCCCCGAAGGCGCGGGGCTGAAGGTCCCGAAGACCAGTGGCACCGAGGTGGTCAAGGCAGCCAGCCGCGCGGATTCGGCCGCCACGCGGCTGCGCAGTCCCGGCTCCCACTGCCGGTCTTCCGCCAAATAGCCGACCACAGCCAGTTCCGGCGTCACCACCAGTTCCGCACCCTTTCCCATGGCCTCCACATAGGCAGCTTGGATGACCTTCCCGTTGGCCGCCGGATCGCCGAGGCGCTGGTTCAATTGGAGCAAGGCAATGCGCATGTGTCCAGGTTATGAGGTACGAGGCACAAGGGGGTGGGGTAATAACAGGTTGTGGGGTACGAGGGATGAGGCAGTGAGCGGGAAACGGTTCGCGCCTCAGGCGCGCGCCCTATGGAACCTCATGCCTGAATCACCACCAGATCTCCACTCGGGTGCCGCCCTCCGGCCGCTTTTCAAATCGTAGGTCCGCGCCCTGGGCGTTGATCCACTTCAGGGCCAGGGGAAGGCCCAAGCCCGTGCCATCGGGCCGGCCGCTTTCGAAGGGGCGCAGCATCTGCACCAAGGTGTCTTCGCCCATGCCTGGGCCTTGGTCGAGGATCTGGATGCGCCCAGCTTCCACCAGGACCCTGATCTCGCCCCCCCGGGGGGTGGCCTGGCAGGCATTCTCCAACAGGTTCAGCAGCGCCTGGTTCAACAGCATCGCGTCTGCCATGGCTTGGCCCTGCCCTTCAACGGAAATCCGGCGCCCCTGGCTGAGGGGCCGCTTCTCGATCTCGGTGACCGTGCCGCGGACCACGGCCTCCAACTGGGTTTCCGCGTAGTCCGGCTCCAGCGGCTTGGCCCATTGCAGGAATTTCTGGATGACCCGGTGCAGTTCATCCACTTCGGCCAGGAGATCCTTGGCCACTTCCTCATGGCCCGCGCGCTGCAGCAGCTGGCCGTGGCCCTTCAATACCGCGAGGCCGTTCTTCAATTGATGGGCCACGCCGGCGGTCATCTCCCCCAGTTCCGCGAAGCGTTCCCGCAGCTGGCGGCGGCGGTCCTCGGCTTCCGCCTCGGTGACGTCCTCGAAAGAGAGTAACGCGCCCACCTGGTCCGGTGCGGCGATGCGCCGGAGCCGCCAGCGGCAGGTCGCTCCGGCCCCATTGGGTCCTTCGCAGCGCCAGCCGGGGCCCGGCTGCTGGTGCAGCCCTTCCCGCAGCCATCCGAAGGGTTCCAGCACGAAGGCGGCATCGAGCCCCACCACGCCGGGCTTCACCCCCAGCAATTCCCGGCCCATGGAATTCAGAGCCGCCACCTGTTGCCTCTGGTCCACCCACAGCAAGCCGAAGGGCAGCGCATCCACCAGTTTTTCGTGGACCGTCTGCAACTGGCCGAGGGTGGCCGCCAATTCGCCGCGCTCATGGAGGCTGCGGCTCACCGCGCCGAGCAACAGCTGTTCGGGGTCCCCCTTGGGCCTGCGCCGATCCCGGAAATAACGGATGCCGAAAATGGCCGCGCCGAACACCACCATCCCTAAGGGAATTGACATGGCGAGGAGCGATTCGGCCTGGGGCAGCTTCATGCCTCAAAGATTACGGGCATTGGGAGGGACCACCAAATCCGGCTTACCCTGGAGCCATGGACCGCCATCCCATCTACATCCTTTCCGGGGGCTCCGGCGAAACGGCCATCCGCATGGTGGCCGCGGCCCTGACCCAGTTCCATTCGGGCGATGAATCCGTGGTGCGGCGCTTCCAGAATGTTCGCACCCTCGAGGACCTGGAGCGCATTCTGCAGCTCGCCTCGGAGAAGCGCGCGGTGATCGTGCATACCATCGTGAGCCGGGAGCAGCGCATCTTCCTGGACCGGCGCTGCGCGGAGCTGCGGATCACCCAGGTGGATCTTTTCGGCGATCTGTTGGACACCCTGGGCTTCTATCTGCGGGAAAGCCCTGAGGAAAAGGCAGGCCTCTTCCATGCCGTGGGGGACCGCTATTTCAAACGCATCGAAGCCATCGAATTTGCGCTCAAGTACGACGATGGCGCGGACCTCACGGGCATACCGGACGCGGACATCGTGCTGGTGGGCCTTTCGCGCACCAGCAAGACACCGCTCTCCATGTACCTGGCCATGGAGGGCCACCTCGTCATGAACGTGCCGCTGGTGTCGGGCGTGCCGGTGCCGAAGCAACTCGATGAGATCCCCCAGGGTCGCATCGTGGGCCTCACCATCGAGCCGGACCGCCTCCAGGAGATCCGCATGAACCGCCTGGCGCGGCTGGGCGCCAAGGGCACCGCCGACGCCTACAGCGACATGGCCCACATCCTGGAAGAGCTCAGCTATGCAGAGGGCGTCTTCAAACAACATCGCCGTTGGCCCGTCATCGACGTTACCGGCCGCAGCATCGAAGAGACCGCGGGCCTGGTGCTGGACCGGGTCTTCGGCAAGGAAAGGGCGGTATGAGCGAGCTGTTGCTCAGATACCAGGCCGTGCGCAAGGCGACCATGGATCTGGCCGCGCCCCTCACGGCCGAAGACCAGGTGGTCCAGGCCATGCCGGAGGCCAGCCCCACCAAGTGGCATCTGGCCCACACCACCTGGTTTTTCGAGACCTTCATCCTGCTTCCGAACCTGCCTGGATATCGCGCCTTCGATCCCGCCTACGGGTTTCTCTTCAACAGCTACTACAACGCCATCGGCCAGCGCCAGCCCCGGGAGCAGCGCGGCCTGCTCACTCGGCCGGGCCTGCCGGAAGTCCACGCCTACCGCCGTCATGTGGACACGGCCATGGCAACCCTCCTGCAACCGCCTTTCGGAGCTGTCGCAGACCTTGTGGAACTGGGCTTGCACCATGAACAGCAGCACCAGGAGCTGATCCTCACGGACATCAAATACCTGTTGGGCACCCAGCCGCTGAGGCCCGCCTACCTTCCAGACCCGTGCATCGCACCGACACCGGAGGTTCCTCTGGAATGGGTCGCTTTCGAGGAGGGTCTCCGCACCATCGGGCATGGGGGGCATGGCGGAAAGAACTTCGCGTTCGATAATGAAGGCCCGCGGCACAAAGTCTTCCTGCCCGCGTTCGAACTGGCTTCCAGGCCCGTGAACTGCGGGGAATATCTCCGGTTCATCGACGACGGTGGCTACGGAAGGCCCGAGTTGTGGCTCTCGGACGGTTGGGATGCGCTGCGGGTCCAGGGCTGGACCGCGCCCCTCTACTGGCGGAGCACCGCTGGCCAATGGAGGGTTTTCACCCTCCAAGGGGAACAGGCTTTGAACCCTGGGAAGGCGGTCTGCCACCTGAGCCGTTTCGAGGCGGACGCCTACGCCCGGTGGGCGGGTTCGCGCCTGCCCACCGAAGCCGAGTGGGAAGTCGCCGCAGACCACCCTGGCCTCGCCGGGATGTTTGGAGGCGTGTGGGAATGGACCGGCAGCGCCTATCTTCCCTATCCAGGCTTTCAGGCCGCGGTAGGCGCAGTGGGAGAATACAACGGCAAGTTCATGAGCGGGCAGATGGTGCTGCGCGGTGGCAGCGTGGCCACGCCGGCAGGTCACATCCGGGCCACCTACCGGAACTTCTTTCCCCCCGGCGCGCGGTGGCAATTTTCCGGGCTGCGCTTGGCGAGGTAGACGGCTTCGCCGCCCTCCGCTTAGGCTGGTGCGATGCCTGGACCACTCATCGTTCCCGCCCTGATGGATGAAGTCAGGTCAGGGCTTCTGTCCAAACCGAAGCGTCTCCCCCCGACGCTCTTCTACGATGCCGCCGGCTCGGCCCTCTTCGAACGCATCACGGAGCTCCCCGAGTACTACCCCACCCGCACTGAACGCAGCATCCTGGAGCGCCACTCTGACGACATGCTTCAGCATGCGGGAGCTGGCTTGGAATTGGTGGAGCTGGGGTCTGGCAGTTCCACCAAAACCCACCTGCTGTTGCAAGCCCTCCTGCATCGCCAGCCCCAGGGCATCTACGCGCCCATCGACGTCAGCGCTTCAGCCCTGGACCAGGCGAAAGCTGCCCTGGCCGCGACCTTCCCCCAGCTGGAGGTGCGGCCCATCCATGCGGATTACCTGGAGGGCCTGGCCACCGTGGCGCGGGACGGCACGCGCCACCTGGTGCTCTTCCTGGGTTCCACCATCGGGAATTTCGACCCGGGCGATGCCACGGCCTTCCTTCGCTCCGTGCGCGAAGCCCTCCGCCCCGGCGACGCGCTGCTCATCGGCATGGACCTGGCCAAGGCCCCATCGATCCTGCTACCCGCCTATGATGATGGGCTTGGGATCACGGCTCGCTTCAACCTGAACGTGCTGGCCCGGCTCAACCGTGAATGGGGTGCGGATTTCCGGCTGGAGACCTTCCGCCACGTCGCACTGTGGAACGAACTCGACCCCATCGACACCAGCGCCAGCAGCGCCAGCGGCAGGACGAACAGCACCAGGATCAGCGAGGTTGCGCGCCACAGCCGG
>JANXPB010000190.1 GCA_025357545.1 Holophagaceae bacterium | reverse complement strand
CCCAGTAAGGGCTCAGTTTCTCAGACCTATTACCCCAACGTCGTAATCGGTCGGGAAATCGACCTTGAGGTCTTCGAGATCCGCCCCTATCCAGGGGCTTCCGGCGTGCCCGTAGCCCGGGACGCCAATGCCCTGCGGGAGCAGGTTGTGAAGTGGGCCGAGTCCATGATTCCCATCAAACAACTAAATATCCACATCCGGGGAACCGTCATTGTTCCGGCAGATCTGGTCTATCCTTCCTTGCCCTGGGAACTTCCCAAGGTGCGATATTCCGTGCTGACAGGCCTCCCCACCCTCGCCCTCACGATGGACAACATTGCAGCGTCCGAAGGCCAGCCCACCACTGGGCGAAAGATTTATCTCGGCCTAATCAATGATCAGTATTCGGAAACCGGGGATGTGACAGGTATGACTCCCTTCGGCCTCCCGGGTGTCGCCCTATTCATGCGAAGCCAGGAAAATGCTCGCACGACCCTGGCCCATGAAATCGGCCACGCTTACGGCCTATGGCATACACCCACCCCAGGCGCGAACGCCTTTCCGAATCGCATTGATAACGGGTATCCCTACTCCGGGGACGGGTATATCTCTTTCACCATGTACGATCCAATCGCTCGAGTCTCCTACCTGAATTCCGCCCGCGACCACATGGGCTATCCAAGCAATTGGCCCAGCGATTACACCTGGCAGCGCTATTACGATCGGGTGAACGAGATGGCCCCCATGAATCTCGCGGCCGGGCCGATCTTTAAGGCCCCAAAGGACGCCAACGGTACTCTACTCCTTGGGCCTGCTGAATTCGCCCAGACCCTGCGCGGCCACCAAGTCGAGGCGGATCTCTGTGGGGCGCCCCCCCTGAAGGATGCCGCTGGTCGTATGATCCCGGAACTACCTTTCGAGGAAGATGCCACAGCCTCGAAGTTGGCCCCTATGGTGCCCTTCGCCATAGTGGATCGTGCGGTATTCAATTACCTCCCGGCGGGTGTTCGTCACACCGAGGCCCCAAAAAAGGTCAAGCAGAGTCCCCTTGAATTGGTGGTGATGCCAACTCCGAAGCCCCAGGGGCTCCACTAATGCGCCGACGATTCCTACTCCTCGCGCTGAGTGGCTCTGGCTTCCTTCTTTGTTTGGGATGTCGTACTTCATTACCTCATGAGGTAGCTGCCCCCATCAAAGCTGTGGGAAAAATGGAGCCTGCGACCCTCACCCTAAAGCCCGGCGCCACCGGCGAATTCAAGTTCTCTCTCGTGATCACCGGTGAAGACAGATTTTTCTACACCACAGACATAACCTGGAGTCTGGTGGGTACACCGTCCTATTCTGTTGGGACGATTGCCAGCGCCCCGGGTCAAATGTCCGGACAAAACAACTTTACACTTGGTCAATTCCAAGCAGTGTCAACCCTTCCAGCCGGGGTAGATCGCGTGACATTTAAAATCATGGCCACCTATCTCACGGGCACCCCGGCTGAGGTCACAACCACCGCCGACGTCACCCTGGATGTAAATGCTCCTGCCGCGACCGCCACAGAGGCCGTCCCGGCCGAGGCACCCCATGAATAAGCCCACGATCTTCCAGTTCTATGCCGGGGTCATGCTCATCGGTCTACTCGGATGCACAAGTTCCACAGCTCCCAATCCTATCCCTGTGCCGACCTACGCTCTGGATCTGTTGCCACGAGAGACCGCGATCCGCCCAGCAACTTATGTCGCGTTCATCGCTACCTTTCAGCGGGACAGCAAGGCGGCGACTTTAGAGGGTTCGCCCAAATGGGACTTGGTAGGAACTCCGGGCTATACACCGAAACCTCGCTCAAACTCTCCGCCGCCCTGCATCCGTTGGGGCGCATCGGCGAACCCGATGAAGTGGCCAATGCCATTCGCTGGTTTTTGTCGCCGGAGAACACTCGGGTGACCGGCCAGATGCTTGCCGTGGATGGCGGCTTGAGCAGTGTGCAACCGCGAATCGTCACGGCATGACATCCGCATTGCGTTCCTTGGTTTTGGTCCTCGGCGACCAGTTGAATGCGCAGTCCGCCGCGTTTGATGGCTTCGACCCGAAGCGCGATGCCGTTTGGATGGCCGAGGTGGCGGAGGAATCAACACACGTCTGGACGCACAAAGCGCGCATCGCATTGTTCCTCGCGGCCATGCGCCACTTCCGGGATGGTTTGCGTGAGCGTGGTTTCATTGTGCATTACCGGGCGCTGGATGACACGCTCCCTGCTTCCACTGCGAGCACGTTCGCCGAAGAATTGCTCGCTGCGGCCAGCCGTCTGACCCCGCAAAAGCTCATCGTCGTCCAACCCGGGGAATGGCGGGTGGAACAAAGCCTGCGCGAAGCCTCACGGGCGGCCGGCGTGGACCTGCAAATCCGCCCCGACCGGCACTTCCTCTGTTCCCGGGAGCAATTCGCCGCGCACGCCCAAGGCCGCAAGCAGTTGCGGCTGGAATATTTTTATCGCGAAATGCGCCGTCACCACAAGGTGCTGATGGATGGCGACCAGCCGGTCGGGGGCACGTGGAATTACGATAAGGAGAACCGCGGCAGCTTCGGCAAGGAGGGCCCGGGCCTGATTCCCAAGCCGCGCGCCTTCCCGCCCGACGCGACCACGCGAGCGGTCCTGGCCTTGGTGGAAAAACGGTTCGCAGCCCATCCCGGTCAACTCGCGGCGTTCGACTGGCCGGTGACGCCGCAGCAGGCGAGGGCAGCGCTGGACGATTTCATCGAGAACCGGCTGGCGGATTTTGGCCGGGTCGAGGACGCCATGTGGACGGGCGAGCCGGTGGTGTTCCATGCGCGCCTTTCGGCGGCGTTGAACTTGAAGCTGCTTGACCCGCAGATCGCCATCGAGGCGGCGTTGGAGGCGTATCAGCGGAAGCACGCGCCGCTGGCGGCGGTGGAAGGCTTTGTCCGGCAATTGCTGGGCTGGCGCGAGTATGTGCGCGGGGTGTATTGGCTGCTCATGCCCGAGTATGCGGCGCGCAATGAACTGGCGGCCGAACGGCCCTTGCCGGAATTCTATTGGACCGGTGCGACTGACATGAATTGCCTGCGGCACGTCATTGGCCAGACGTTGGAATTGGGCTACGCGCATCACATCCAACGGCTCATGGTCACGGGACTCTTCACGCTACTGCTCGGGGTCGAACCGCGGGCGGTGCATGAGTGGTTTCTGGCCGTCTATGTGGACGCCGTCGAGTGGGTCGAGCTGCCGAACGTGCTTGGCATGTCGCAATACGCGGACGGCGGCGTGATGGCGTCCAAGCCCTACGTGGCCACGGGCAAATACATCCAGCGGATGAGCAACTACTGCA
>JANXPB010000178.1 GCA_025357545.1 Holophagaceae bacterium | reverse complement strand
CGTGGCGCACTCAGGGCATGGAAAGGAGGTCCCCGCTGGCAAGCCACCAGGATGGCCAGCCGGCGCTCGTGGGCATTGACCTCCAGCGACTTCACCTCCCCTGGAGGTTGAAGCCCGAGGGCCGCCGGGAAGAGTAGGTTCATGTCCAGCTCTCCAGTGGACCAAAAGCCCACCTCACCCTGAAGCTCTACCCACACGATTCAGCGAAGAACCCGAATTAAGAGCCTGTCGGTGCTGACCGCCGGCACGACCGGATGCCCAAGGGTGGAGAGCTAATCCCACGCCCCCTTGCGACCCGCCTTGATGGTGCCGGTGCGCTTCTTGGCTTCGATGCGGCGTTCCTGGCTGCCTTTGGTGGGGCGGGTCTTGGTGCGCTGCTTAGGCACCTGGAGGGCCTGGGCGATGACCGCGGCGGCTTTGGCCCGGGCGTCTTCGATATTTTTCGGCAGGTCCCGGAAGCGGTCGCTCGTAAGGATCCACACACCCTCCGAGTCCACCTGGTTGCGCACGAGGTGGCGCAGGCGGGCCAGGGCGCCTTCGTCCAGACCCTCGATGAGGGCCAGGTCGATGCGCAGCTCGGCCTTGCTGGACACCTTGTTCACGTTCTGGCCGCCAGGCCCGCCACTGCGGACGGCCTTCAAGGCCTGGGCCCGCTCAGGCACCCGCACGCGAGCATTGATCTGGATGGGTTCGGCCATGGGCGATGATCTCACGGGCCGATGGCCTCAAGGACAGGGCGCGGGAATGGCGCTATCTTTTCTCGGATGAACCCACCCACCCTCGATCCCATGGCGCTGGACCAGCTTCGGCCCTACAAAGGCCATGATGGGGGCAGCCTGCTGGGCAATCTCATCCAGATCTACCTGGAACAATTGCCGGGGCGCGTGGAAGGCTTGCGGCTGGCCCACCTTCGCGGCGACGTGGCTGGGGTTTTCAAGGTTGCCCACATGCTGAAGAGCACCTCCGCCAGCCTGGGTGCGTATAGCCTCCAGGCCTTCTGCCAGCGCTTCGAGGATGCGGGGCGGCGCCATGATCTGGATGGCACGGCGGCCCTGCTTGACCCTTTCGAAGCGGAAGCGGCCAAGGTGAGGGCCGCGTTGCTGGAAGCACAGGGGAAGCTGTGACCCAGCAGGTGAAGGCTTTGGCTGCAGCATCCACCGATGCCTTTGAGGTCTGGCGTTGGGCCTCGCGCGCGGCGCGGCGGGCACTGCTGGCGCGATGGCGGGAGTGCCTGGCCGATGAATCCGAGGGGCTGGCGCGCCTGCTCACCCTGGAGACCGGCAAGCCCATCACGCTGTCGCGGGGTGAGTTGCAGCGTGCGCTCATCACGCTTGAGGCCACGAGGGAAGCCCTGCTGTCTTTTGGCGAAGAAGCCATTCCCTACGACCTAATGGCTGACGCAGAAAGTTGCCAGGCCCGGCTGCAGCGACTGCCCAGGGGGCCGCTGCTGGCCATCACGCCTTTTAATTTCCCCGTGAACCTCGCGATGCACAAGCTGGCTCCGGCCCTGGGCTCTGGCTGCAGCTGCATTTGGAAACCCTGCCCCCAGGCTCCGCGGACCTCGCAGATGTTGTTTGAGACGTTTGAAAGGGCCCGTATGGAACTTGGCGGCCCGGAAGCCATGTTGATCCTGGCGGACCTGCCTCCCGATGTGGCCGAAGCCCTGGCCCTGGATCCGCGCATCAAGATGGTGAGCTTCACCGGCAGCGAGCGGGTGGGCATGCACCTCAAATCGGTGCTGCGGGGCAAGCCGCTGGTCCTTGAACTGGGCGGCAACGCGGCGGTGGTTCTGGACGCGGGCATTGACGTGGCTGGAGCAGCGAAAGCCCTGGCCCCTGCCGCCGTGGCGGCGGCGGGGCAGAGCTGCTGCAAAGCCCAGCGGCTCTACGTCCATGCAGATCTCTGGGAGGCTTTCTCGGTGGCGTTCACTACCGCTGTCGCCTCCCTGCCTTGTGGCGATCCCGAGGATGCGGCCACGGTGGTCGGGCCTCTTATCGATGAAGCCACGGCACTGCGCCTGGACGCTTCCTTGGACCGCGCGATCCAGGGCGGAGCGCGAGTGCTGCTCAGGGGTAAGCGCCAAGGCGCACTGCTGCCGCCGGCGATCCTCACGGGGGTGCCCGAAGAGGACCCCTTGCAGTGCGAGGAACTCTTCGGCCCCATCACCGTACTGACGAAAGTGGAGAGCTTCGAAGACGGATTATATCGCGCCGCCGCCACCCGCTTCGGGCTGCGGGCCTCGGTCTACACCCGGGATCTGGCCCACCGGCAACTGGCGGAGGTTCGGCTCCGCGCCGGTTGCGTGCTGTTCAACCTGCCGCCAACCTTCCGCATGGATGCCGCGCCCTTCGGGGGCCTGGATGCCTCGGGCCAGGGACTGGAAGGTCCGCGCTGGGCCCTGGAAGCCTTCACGGAACCCCGCCTGATCGTGGACGGTCCGGCCCTCTGATTCCCACCGCACGGCCGCCTCGGTCATCATGGGTCCATGGCACGCAGCGACGCTTGGATGAATCCTTGGCCCCGGCGGCTCCTGAAATGGGGTCTGTTCCTGACCGTACTGCTTTTGTGGAAGTTGGCCTGGGTCTACGGGCCGGGGATCGCGGGCCAAGCCAACGGCAAGGGCAGCACGGCCCCGGCCCTGTTCAAGGTCCACGCCAAAGTACTGCTCAAGGCCACACTCGGCTATCCGCGCCAGCTGGAAGCCACCATTCCGCCACCGGAGACGGGCTCGAATGCCTCCGCCCAGCTGCAGCTCATGAAGTTCTGGGACGGGAAGAACTGGGGTCCCGAAGCGCTGCGCGTGGGCCGGGTGGAGGGCCGTGCGCTCAAGGTGCCCGCCGGGAAGCTGGTGTTTTCAGACGTGGTGGAGGTCACGCCCGCCCGCGACTACAACGGGCCGGTAATGTGCCAGGTGGACTACCGGGCGCGCTGGGAATTCGACGAAAGCGCCCGGGACCTCTTCACCCACCGTCAGCTCATCAACCTGCGGCTGCCCAAAGGCCTTGGCACCGGCTCCCCTGGCCAGGAACTCACCAAGCAGGTGACGCTGGAACGGGCCGCCTGGTGGGGGCCCCAATGGACTCTGCAGGACGCCCCCCAATGGCAGGCCCAGGAGGCCGGGCGTCCCACCGAGGGCCTGGCTTGGCTGCCCTGGCTGATGTGAAGCAGCCGCAGACGCAAGTGTCCCGAGGTTCCGATGCCCCTGTCCTTTCCATTCCAACGCGGACAACTGGTGGTGGTCGTGGCGAATTCGCCGCGCCAAAAAATCTGGGGCCGGGTGCTGGGGCTTGAATCCGCGGGCATCGCCGTGCGCGGCATTGATCTGGCGCCCTGGGAAGACGTGCTCTCGCTGGTGAACCGCGGCCACCTGGAGCAGGTCGCCTTGGACACCCGCTTCTTCCCCATGCACCGGGTCGAACTCATGTACCTGGACGAGGCCAGCTCCGGTGTGTCGAGCCTGGGCCAGATCTTCCAGGAGCGCACGGGCATGGATCCGATGGAATTCCTGGCGGACGCGGACTTGCCACGCCGGAAACGCCGATGAACGCCAACCATGCCGCCTGGATGGCAGATTTCAGCGCCCGGGCGAAAGCGCTCCACCGCCATCTGGTGCTGCCCGAAGGACGGGATGGCCGCACCCTGGAAGCCGCCGCGCAACTGCGTTCCCAGGGCATTTGCGAGGTCACGCTGCTGGGGGCGCCGGAGTCCATCGCCCAGCGGGCCCGAAGCCTGGGCCGTGACCTGGGGGACTGCGCCATCCTCGACCCCGAAACAGCTGAACTCACCGCGGAGTTGGCCGGTGAATTCTGGGAACTCCGTCGCGCGAAAGGCATCACCGAACAACTGGCTCTGGAAGCGGTGCAGGACCCCCTTTGGTTCGGCGGCATGATGGTGCGGAAAGGGCTGGTGGACGGCTTCGTGGCTGGGGCCCTCAACACCACCGGCGAGACGGTACGAGCCTGCCTACAGACCCTGGGGCCCGCGCCGGGGATCAAGACCGTATCCAGCAGCATGTATATGATACCGAACGGGACGAACGAGGCGAACGGGATACTCACTTTCACTGATGCTGGGGTAGTACAATATCCCACTGCGGAGCAGCTCGCGGATATCGCTTTCGCTGCTGCGCGCGACCGGCGGCGCATTGTTGGCGACGAGCCCCGCGTTGCGTTTCTCTCGCACAGCACGCGCGGGAGTGCCGAGGGGGGGAGTGTCGAGAAGATGCGGGAGGCACTCGCGCGGTTTCGCCGGCTGGCGCCCGAAATTGCCGCCGACGGCGAGCTGCAGGCCGACGCCGCGATCGTGC
>JANXPB010000174.1 GCA_025357545.1 Holophagaceae bacterium | reverse complement strand
CCTTCTCGCTGCGGGTGATGAGCAGGCCCGACAGGCCCAGGCTTTCGAGCAGCCACCGGCCGGCGGCGGCCACTTCCGCCTCGCTGGTGGCGGGGAGTCCGGACAGCTCGGCGGTCTCCTTGCGGTTGGGCGTCATGAGGGTCGCGCCATGGTACAGCGCTCCATGGGCGGGCTTGGGGTCCACAATCCAGGGAACGCGGTGCCGGGCGCAGAGGGTCCGCACTGCCTGCATCACCTCGGGTCCGATGACGCCTTTGGCGTAGTCGGAAACCACGAGGGCGCTGGCTTCGGGGAGGCAGCGTTCCAGCTGGGCGGCCAGCTCCGCGATGGCGCCGGCCTGCAAGTCCTTGGGCTCCTCGCGGTCGATGCGCAGCATCTGCTGGGTCTGGCCGATGACGCGGGTCTTGATGATGGTGGGCCGCGCAGGATCCAATACCAGGCCCTCGCTGGAGATCCCCTGCCGAGCCAGTAGTTCCATGAGCCGGTCTCCAGCGGAATCCCGCTGCAGGGTGCCGATGAGCAGGGGCTCCGCCCCCAACGCCCGCAGGTTGGCCGCCACGTTGGCGCCGCCGCCAAGCACGGCCTTTTCCCGCACCACCCGCACGATGGGGACGGGGGCTTCGGGTGAAATGCGGGTCACTTCACCAAAGAGATATTCGTCCAGCATGAGGTCGCCCAGCACCGCCACCTTGAGGCCGCGAAAGCCCGCCAGCAAAGCCTCTGCACGGGCCCTATCCAGCTTCACGAGGTCCCCTTCTTCGCGTGGTCGCTGAGCATCACGGGAATGCCGTCCTCGATGGGATACACCAATCCGCACTTTGCGCAGAGCAGGCCGCCCGGCGTTTCAGACACATCCCCGTGGCAGGGCTCCCCCTCCACAATGGCTGGGCAGCAGAGTATTTCGAGGAGGCGTGGATCAAGCATGGGTGATGTCCGAGGTGATGAGGAATGATGGACTGGAGCAGGGGATTGAAGAGGGGTTCCGCATACCTCACCCCTCATCACCTCCTACCTAGCACAAGGTGTACTTGGGCCCGCCGCCGCCTTCGGGCGGAGTCCAGATGACGTTTTCCTCGGGACACTTGATGTCGCAGGTCTTGCAGTGGACGCAGTTCGAAAACGCGATCTCGACTTTCTTCACGTGCCCGTGGTCGTCGGGGTGCATCTCATAGACCTGCGCCGGGCAGAAAATGGTGCAGGGCGCGCCCTTTTCATCCCAGCAGGTGACGCAGACATGGTCGCCCTTGGTGATCTTGAGATGGCCCGGCTGGTGCTCGTCGTGCAGCGTTCCCGAGGCATAGACATCATCGAGTTTGGTGATGAATCTCTTCCCGTCGAATTTGACGCCCCAATCCAGGTCATCGCGCTTGAGGCCCTTCTTGTTGTAGTAGGCCTCGGTGGTCTGGGTGGCCTCCGCGTCGCTGTGCGCCTTGAAGGGGCCGCCCGGCACCCAGCCGCTGGTCACCAGGCCGATGCCCACCTTGAGCCCCGCCGCCGGTGTGAGCCCATGCTCGATCGACGCGTGGAAATTGCGCACCTTGTAGAGCTCGCTGCCGGCCCAGGAATGCATGTAGGCGTCGGCGTAGCGCAGCAGGGATTTGTCGGAGAAATCATTCTCCTGGAGGGCCGCGAAGAGGGTCTCGGCCGCGCAGAGCCCGCCCTTCATGCCCAGGTGGATCCCCTTCAACCGCGCAGCGTTCACCATCTGCGCAGAATCGCCCACCAGCATGCCACCGGCGAAGGCCAGCCGCGGCATGGAGTGCCAGCCGCCGATGGCCAGAGCCTTGCCGCCGTACTGCACCAGCTTGCCCCCCGCCAACAGCGGCGCGATGCGCGGGTGGGCTTTGAATTTCTGGAGGACCAGATGGGCGTCGGCGAAGGGATCCTTGGTGTCGAGGCTCACCACGTAGCCGATGCTGAGACGGTTCGTGCCCATGGCGTAGACCCAGGAACCACCGGACTCGCCGTCCGATAGGGGCCAGCCGGTGCTGTGCAGCACGAAGCCCGGTTCGAAGTTGCCTTCGGGCACCTCCCACACTTCCTTCACGCCCATTTCGTAGACCTGCGGATTGCGCGCGGAGGCCTGCAGGCCCAGCACCTCGTCCAATTCCCGGCCCAGGTGGCCCCGGGGGCCTTCGCCGAACACCGTGACCTTGGCCTTCAGATTGTTGCCGGGCTCGAAGTTGGATTTCTTGGAGCCGTCGGCGTTCACGCCCTTGTCGGCGGTCTGCACGCCCACGACCTGCTTCGAACCGCCGGGGCCCTCTTCCCACAGCACCTTCATGCCGGCGAAGCCGGGCAGGAGCATGACGTCCACGCCGGGCACTTCGCGGGCTTCGATCTGGGCGGCCATCCAGCGCACCATCTTGGATAGCGACACCACGTGGTTGCCGTGGTTCTGCAGGAAGGGCGGCGGCACCGGGAACTTGAAGCCCGAGCGCTCCGTGAGCATCCACACCTCCTCGGAGGTGACTTCGCCTTCGGTGGGGAAGCCTTTGGCCAGATAGTCCGGCACCAGCTCCGCCAGGGCCGCCGGGTCCAGCACCGCGCCGCTGAAGGCGTGGTCGCCGATCTCGTCGCCCTTCTCGATGAGGCCGATGGTCAGCCCTTCTAGTTTCTTGGCTCCGGGCTGTTTGTTGTGGGCCTCGATGAGGTCCAGCAGGCGCCAGAGCCCCGCCAGGTTGGACGGCCCGGCCCCTACGAACAGGACATCGAAATCCAGCTCCTCGCGCTCCACCTCAGGGCGGGCCGACTGGGTCGAGAAATCGTGCATACAAGCTCCAGCGAACAGGTCATCACACAGGGAGGCCCAGTTTAGCGAAGTTCCACGCCCAGGGCCCGGCGCTGGCAGAATCAAGGAATGGACATCCCTGGGCCCGCTGGGCGCCTCACCTTCCAAGCCGCCGTGGAGCGGCCCCTCTCGGTGGTCTTCCAGGCTTCGGACGGCGCCTGGGAGGGCCATGACTACGCCGTGGAAGTGGTCACGTCCCGGCAGGGGCTCGACGATTTTGACGTGGTGATGGATTTCCGCGATCTGGAAAATGTCCTGGACCGCCTGCTCGCGCCCCTCCAGGGCAAGCTGCTATCGGACCTGGGGCTCGCCGGTCCTTTGCCTTTGGCGCGAAAGCTGGCGGAGCAGCTGGCCCCCCATGTTCCGCCCCCGGCCCGCCTCGCCGAGGTGGCCCTCACGGACGGGCGCGGTCGGCGCTTGGCTGTCCGCCCTTGAGCACCCGCACGGGGCCTTGGCTCCCGGTGCCGGCCATCCTGCTGCTGGCTGTTGCCTGCGCCTGGATTTCGAATGCGGTCGCGGGCCCCGCGCGACGCCTGTCCTGGATTCCGCAGGAGCCCGTCCGGCTCGTGCCCGCCAGTCGGCCTCCGGCCTCGGCATGGCCCATGTCGAGCTCAACACCCGCACCCAGGCCGACTCCCACGCCCGGACCCATGGCCGCCTCCGCCCGGCCCCCGAAGCCTGCTTCCGTCGTGGTTCCGGTGCCGGCGCCAGTACCGACCTCCACCGCCTCCACCCAGCCTCCCGCGCCGGATTCCAAGGTCGAGGTGCGGGCGCGCTTTCCACCCCTCGTGCAGGTGGCCGAGGCGGACCTGCGCGGAGAGGAAGCCGTGTGGCTCCATGCCCACGGCGCGCTGTTCGTGGATGCCCGCCGCAGCGCGCAGTATGAGCAGGGTCACATTCCCCGCGCCCGATCACTGTCCGCCTGGGAGGACGGCTTGGCGGACAAGATCGACCAGCTGTCGACTTTCACGGCGGATCTCCAGGCCCCGGCGGTGGTCTATTGCTCCGGTGGCGATTGCCGGGACAGCCACCTGGTGGCCCAGAAACTCTGGCAGGCGGGCTTCCGCAATTTGCGAATCTATGTGGATGGCTTCCCGGATTGGCAGGCCCGGAAACTGGCGGTCACCCTGGGCGCCCAGCCATGAACCGGCTGTTCGAACATCCCTGGGCCCGGCTCGTGTCCGCCTGGCTGCTGGCGGCGGTGATGCTGACGGCGGCGGTTCCGAAGCTCATCGATCCGCCCGGTTTCGCCCAGAGCATTTTCGGCTACGGCCTGTTGCCCATGGCCCTGGTGGCACCCCTGGCCCTGGTGCTGCCGTGGGTCGAAGGCCTATCGGCCCTTGGGCTCCTCCTCGCGGTCACGCGGCGCGGCGCGGCGGCGATCATCCTGAGCCTGATGCTGCTGTTCAGCGGCGCCTTGGCCTTCAATCTCGCCCGCGGCAATCCGGTGGATTGCGGCTGTTTCGGCGAGGGGAGCACCCACCGGACCCGCGCACAACGGCTCTTCGACATGCAGCTGGCGCTTCTCCGGGACGCAGGGCTGGCGTTGCTGGCGTTGCATCTGCTGGTGCGGCGCAAGCAGGCTGGGCGATGAAGGCCTGGGTCCCGCTGGTGGCCTTCGCCCTGGCCCTGAGCCCCCTCGCAGTGGTCCACCCACTCACCATCGCCGGCCGCAGCATGGAGCCGGCCCTCCACGACGGTGAGCTGTGCTGGGCCCTGAGGGCATGGTGCGCGGGACCTCCGCAGCGCGGCCAGGTGTGGGCCGTCCAGGCCCCCGAGGGCACTTCGGTGAAACGCATCATCGGACTGCCCTCGGAGCACGTGGATGCCAAGGACGGCGGCATCTTCATCAATGGCCAGCGCCTGGATGAGTTCTATGTGCAGCGGGACGATCGGCTGGACGGCGCCTGGGACTGCCGCGATGGTTTCCTGCTGCTCGGCGACAATCGCCGCGAAAGCCACGACGGCCGCAGGTGGGGGGCGCTGCCGCCCTCAGCCCTCAAGGATCGGGTTCTGGGTCACTTCTGAAATCGGGGCGCGAGAATGTCTGAGAGGCGGTCCGCGGTGCCTTCCGCGCGGACCAGTAAGGGAAAGCGCTCGCCGCCGTGGTAGTCCAGCCGCAGCACCTTCACAAAGGAGCCATTTTCGGCGACGAACTCCATGGAGCCGGTGGTGGTTTTGGAATCCTTGAGGGCCTGGTGCAGCCCCTCGGGGGACCATTTGCGGCCAGCCACCGCGATGAGTTTCATGCCGGGAATCAACCCGGCTTTATCGGCGGGAGAGCCCGGCAGCACATCGCCGACGAGCCCTTCGGCGCTCAGAGAAAGACCGATGGAGAACGTAGCGTCGAAGCTCTTGTGGGCCTGCTCGCGGGCCTTCCACATCTCGGTGGGTTCATCCGTGTAAGCCAGCTGCCAGCCTCCCTTCAGGATGCCGCCCAAGGGTGCCCGGGCATTCAATCCATCCAGACGGGCGCGCAGCAATCCCGCCCAGTCATGGGCCGCCACCTGATTCAGCGCGGCCACCACATCCGCGAAGGTGTATGGCTTCACACCAGGAGCCCCGCCGGGGGCGCCGTGGAAGGCCCGGCAGAAATCATCCAAGGACTTCTGGTTGTTCGACAATTCCCGCAGCGTGGCATCCACTTCCAGCCAGAGGAGCTGGCCTTCGGGGTAGAAGTCCACACCGCGGCGCTGGGAGCCGCCATAGTCGGGCGCGCCATAAAGGACCTGCGCCGCGTCGCAGGTGTCCTGCAGGGGACGCCAGGTGCGGCCCGGCGCGGTGTCGAGGCGGGCGGACTCGATGGCCAGGTCCTCCCGGTAGTCCTGCGCGGTCCACAGCCCGCTGCGGGCCGTGAGGATGGAGCCCAGGTACTGCGTGAGACCCTCGTAGACCCACAGCAGATCACCCTTCATGGGCGCATCGAAGATGCCCGTGGCGAGGCCCGTGGGACGGCGGTATTTCCCGTTCCAGCTGTGGACCATCTCATGAGGCAGCAAGCCCGACGTGGATTTCAGCAGCTGGGGATCGATGAGGGAGCGCTCGGCGGTGCGGTCGTCGCTGCTCTCGTGGTGCTCCAGGCCGAAATGCGCGACGCTGTCGCTCAGGGTGTAGAGGAAATCATAGTGGGCGTAGTGGCGGGCCCCAAACAGCGCGCCGCTTTCTGCGACTAGGTTCTTGTAGTGCTGGAGGGTGGCCGGAGTGATCTGCAGGGCCTCCGCGCTATCCGCGGCCAGATCCAGGAAATGCCCACGGCCCATGCTCGATCCAAGCTCCACCTTCTTGAAATGCACGCCCGCCAGTACCGGCGAATCCACCAGGGTGGTCAGGCTCACGGGCTTGAAGGTGACGCTGCCGTTGGCGCGTCCCGCTTCCTCCAACGCCGTGCCAAAGGTCCAGCCGACCGGCAGTTTCAAGCTCGCGGAGTAGGTGAGGCCATCGCTCGACGCGCCCTTGGGATAGAGCAGAACCTGGTTCCAGCTGAGTACCGCCAGCTGGTCCGTGACGGATGAGCCTGAGGAAAATCCCGTGGTATTGGTGGGCGATAGGCTGTCCAGCTCCACCTCCACCGCCGCGGCCCCCGCGGGCACATCCAGATGCAGCGCGTACATGTCCGTGAGGTCCCGCCGCCACGCCAGAGCCTTACCCTGGGCGCTGAAGCGCAGGTTCACCAGGTCCGTGATGGGCCCCGTGGGCCCGTGCTCGCCCGGAATCCACTTGGGGTACAGCAGGGTCAGGGGCCCGGGCTTCGCAGGAATGGAAAGCCGAGCATGGAGCACATGGCGCGGCGCGCTGGTGGCGTCCAGGGCGATGGCGATGCTGCCTCCGGGACTTTGGGCACCGAGGGCGAGGGAGAGGCACGAACCAAACAACCAAGTACGCATGAGGGCTCCGGGAAGGAGCCCTCAGTCTACCTGCGGATTCTCGTTATCCTGTCCGTTTGGGAGTTGTGCGTGGATCGTCTCGTCATCACCGGTGGCAGCCCCCTGAAGGGCCGCATCCGCGTGTCCGGCGCCAAGAACGCCGCCCTGCCCTGCATCGCCGCGGCCCTGCTGAGCGCCGAGCCGGTGACCTTCACCCATCTGCCGGCGGTGTCGGACATCCGCACCATGCTGAAGGTGCTTGAGGCCCTCGGCTGCGAAGTCGCGCGGAGCGACGACCACGACGGCCTGCAGTACACCGCGGTCATCCGGGCGGCGGAGTTGGAGCAAGGCGAACTCAAGGCCCCCTACGACCTGGTGAAGACCATGCGCGCCAGCATCCTGGTGCTGGGCCCGCTGCTGGCGCGCTTCGGCCAGGCCACGGTTTCGCTGCCCGGCGGCTGCGCCATCGGCGCCCGGCCCATCAACCTGCATCTCGAAGCCCTCACCCGCATGGGGGCCCACATCGAGATCGTCCAGGGTTACGTCGAAGCCACAGTGCCCGGGGGCCGGCTCCAGGCCATCGACCACACTTTCGAGAAGGTCAGTGTCGGCGCCACGGAAAATACGATGCTCGCAGCGACCCTCGCGGAGGGCATCTCCATCCTGCGCAACGCCGCGGTGGAACCGGAAATCGGCGACCTGGCCGAGCTGCTCAACAAGATGGGCGCGTCCATTGAAGGTATCGGCACCACGACCCTCACCATCCGGGGCGTTTCGACGCTGCACGGCGCCGACCACGCCACCATCCCCGACCGCATCGAGGCTGGCACGCACCTGTGCGCGGTGGCCATCGCCGGCGGCGACGTGGTGCTGGAGCGGGTGCGGCCCGACGACCTCCGCGCCCTCATCGACCTGCTGGAGCGCATGGGCTGCCTCATCACCGAGCGTGACGGCCCCGACGGCCGCCAGCTCCGCATCCAGCGCGAGCCCGCCCAGAAGCTGCGGGCCCGGGATATCACCACCGCGCCTTTCCCCTCTTTCCCCACGGACCTCCAGGCCCAGGCCATGGCGGTGATGACCCAGGCCCACGGCATCAGCGTCATCAAGGAGACCATCTTCGAGAATCGCTTCCAGCACGCCATGGAACTGGAGCGCCTGGGCGCGAACCTGCGCATCGACGGCAGCACCGCCATCGTCGCGGGTCCCGCCAAACTCACGGGCTGCACCGTCATGGCCACGGACCTGCGGGCCTCCGCCACCCTGGTGCTGGCAGGCCTGGTGGCCGAAGGCGAAACCACCGTGGACCGCATCTACCACCTGGACCGGGGCTACGCGGGCCTCGAGAAGAAACTCCAGGGAGTCGGCGCCCGCATCGAGCGCACAGCCGGTGGCTCGGTTTAATGCCCCCTGACCACCCCCGATCGCTCAAGTCCACCGGACTGTGCTCCCGCTCCTCGCTTCGCTCGGTCGCGGCGAGGGTCCCGGGGCTGCGCGGGTCCCGTGCAGAACCTTCGGAAGTTCGGCGGCGAAATTGAGCGCACTACACACGGCTCTGTTTACCGCCCCCTGACCACCCCTCGATCGCACAGTCCACCGGACTGTGCTCCCGCTCCTCGCTTCGCTCGGTCGCGGAGAGGGGCCCGTGGCCCTGCCTGCCCTGATCTAGCCTTGCCAATCACCCTTGGCCTGCTATTCTATTACCCCTACTGGGGAGTGGTCTAACGGTAGGACAACAGATTCTGATTCTGTCAGGTGAGGGTTCAAATCCTTCCTCCCCAACCAATCCCGAAGCCGAGGCAACGGGCCAGCACAGCGGTCCCATCGTCTAGTGGTTAGGACACCGCCCTCTCACGGCGGCAGCACGGGTTCGACTCCCGTTGGGACTACCAAGCAAGACCCCCGGAAAT
>JANXPB010000169.1 GCA_025357545.1 Holophagaceae bacterium | reverse complement strand
CGCTGAAGGAGGCCGTGGAACCCACGTTCACCGTGGCGCTGGCGGGCTGGCTGGTGATGACCGGTGCCGCTGGGGCGGCATTGACGGTCAGGGTGGCGTTGTTGGAGGTGGCGCTGCCAGCGCTATTGGTCACCACGACGGAGAAGGTGGAACCGTTGTCGCCGGACACAGTGGCAGGCGTGGTGTAGCTGGCGGAGGTGGCGCCGGAGATGTTGGTGCCGTTCTTCCGCCACTGATAGCTTAGCGGCGCGGTGCCCGAAGCGGTGACGCTGAAGGAAGCGGTGGAGCCTGCGTTGACCGTAGTGCTGGCGGGCTGGCTGGTGATGGCCGGAGCCGTGGCGGTGCCGGTCCAAGCT
This sequence comes from Holophagaceae bacterium, assembly GCA_025357545.1. Taxonomy (GTDB): domain Bacteria; phylum Acidobacteriota; class Holophagae; order Holophagales; family Holophagaceae; genus JANXPB01. The sequence continues at coordinate 5,212 of JANXPB010000169.1, read as the reverse complement.
GCACCCACGTTGATGCCGTGGAAGGCGTTCCAGACCGCAGCTTCTTCCGCCGAACCCGCGCCGTAGAGCTCTTGCGCGGAGGCGATGGCGCCGGCCCGGGCATTGGCGTAGGTCGCGTTGGAGGTGAGCTTCGTGGTGAGGGTGCGGTACCAGATGCGGGCGGCGTGGTCATTGCCAATGCCTGTCATGCCGCTGGGGAGGTAGGTGGTGGAGGTGTCGCCGGTGGTGGTGGCTCCTCGGGCCAGGAAATAGAACATGCGGTTGTTGGCGCCGGAGCTGTAGTGCACGTCGAGGCTGCCGAGAGTGGAGGACCAGGCGTCGGGGGAAGTGCCGTCCAGGCTGGGCTTGTACATGTAGCGCAGCGCCTGGCCCGGGTGGCCCCAGGAATTCTCGAACATGGTGTAGTTGGCGGTTACGGCGCCGGTGCCCGGATTGTCGGGCACCACGCTGCCAACACCACCCGCGCCCAGCACGTAGAATTCCACGCAGGTGCCAAAGATGTCGGAGTTGGATTCGTTCAAGCCGCCGGACTCGCCGGAGTAGGTGAGGCCACCGGGGACGGAATTGGCGGTGACGCCATGGCTCATCTCGTGGCCGGCGGTGTCGAGGTCCGCCTCGCCGTAGGAGCCGCTAGGGGGCGCGCCATCGCCGTAAGTCATACAGAAGCAGGCGTCGTCCCAGAAAGCGTTGTCGTAGTTGCTGCTGTAGTGCATGCGGCTGTAAGTGGCTTTGCCGGCATTGTCGATGCCGTTGCGGCCGAACACGTTCTTGTAGAAGTCCCAAGTGGCCTGGAGGCCGCGGTGGGCGTCCACGGCCGCGGTCTGGCCCGTGGCGCCGGTGGTGGAAGTGGTGGTGCCAGAGCCATAGCCATTGCCATCGCCCCAGGCGTTGTCGGCGTCGGTGTAGATGGTGCCGTTGCCCGAAGTGGCGTGGTTCAAATTGGTGGTGATGTTGTTGCCGAAGGTGCCGCCCGTGCCACGGGTCATGTCGCGCATCTCGAAGCCCGAGGTGACGCTGTTGGTGTTGAGGGGCACGGTGCCGTACCACTGGGAATGGCCCGTGCCATTGGCGGCGGAGGTGTGGAGGGAATTCCACGTCTCGAGGATCTCGCCGGTGTGCGCGTTGATGAGGTAGTCCTGGCTGCGAGTCTCTTCGGCTCCGTTCAGCAGCAGGGTGTGGATGTGGTAGGCCAGCTGGTACCGCACCACCTGGCGCACCAGGTCCGTGGCGTCGAGCGCGCTCTCATCCTTGTTCACAGCGCGGGGGTGGCGCACGTTGACCGTCTGGGGGTAGATCACCAGTTCCACGGTAGGTTCTTCGGTGTAGGGCCCCTTGGGCGCGAGGTGCGCGTGGGCCACGGCGAGGGCCTCGCGGACCTCCATGGAGGGCAGGGTGTTGAGGTTGATGTTCCGCATGAGCGCGTTGGTCATGGGGAGTTCGCGGCCGGCCGTATCGGTGTGGGTGATGGCTTCGCCGCCCCAGACCCGCACGCCGTTGTAGGACTGCTGGAAGTGCGCGTGCACCTGGCCGAGGGTGTCCCCGAGCTGTTGCTTCATCTGGAAGCTGTGCTGCGAGTCGAGGCCCAGTTCAGCGCGCCGGGAGGATAGGCGCTCGGCGGCCTGGTCCGCTACCCGCTGGACGATGGCCGGCTGGGGGATGGCCGCGAGGGCGGGAAGGGCGACGAGCAGGGAGGCGAGGAGGGTGAGGGTTCGGGTACGGCGCGGCATAGCCACTCCTGGAATGAAAGGAAGGACAAGGAATTCAGCGGCCTTCGGGGCATACAGCGGCGAAGGGCCTGCTACAAGGAGCTGGGATGAGAAGGGAACTGGAACCCAGCTTCCAGGTTCGGAGCAGCGATGGGAAGTTAAGCTATGTCAAGTTTCATCAAGAATCGTGAAGGTCTTGAGAAACGAATTCTATTAACGGAGTACGCCAAAGCTGGGGCCACCCAACTACCTTTATTTAATAAGTAGGGGTCGAGGCTGTCGGGGGCGCAGGTTAGGCCTGGAGTTTTTTGATCAGGGACGTTTCGCGGGCCTGCCGTCCTTCATGACGAAGCGCACCCGTTCCAGGGTCCGGATATCATCCAGGGGATTGCCGTCCACGGCGATGATGTCGGCCCACATCCCTGCCTGGAGCGTGCCGGCCCGGTCCTCCAGGCGGAGCAGCTGAGCCGCCGTGAGGGTGGCGCTCTGGATGGCTTGGAGGGGAGTCATGCCGTAGCTGACCAGGTAGCGGAAATCGAAGGCGGCCTGCTCGTGGGGGAAGACGCCGATATCGGTGCCGTAGGCGATGGCCACGCCCGCGTCGAGCGCGGCCTTGAAGCCCGCCCGGCGCAGCGGGAGCAGCGCCTTGGCCTTGGCGAGGCTGCCTTCGGGGACATGGAGGGGGTTGCCGGGAAGCAGGATGGATTCCAATGCGTAGAGGGTTGGCACCTCGAAAGTGCCCCGGGCCTTCATTTCCCGGGCGGTGGCAGGGCTCATCAAGGAGCCGTGCTCGATGCTGCGGACGCCGGCCAGGGTGGCTTCCAGGATGCCTTTGTCGCCATGGGCATGGGCGCAGACGTCCATGCCACGGCGGTTGGCCTCCTGGACGATGGCTTTGAATTCTTCGGGGGAAAAACTGGGCGCGCCGGGATCATCGTGGTTGGACAGCACGCCGCCGGTGGCCATGAGCTTGATCTGATCCACGCCCCGTTTGCGCCATTCCCGGACGGTGCGCACCGCCTGCTCCGGCGAATCCACCAGGTTGACCGCGTCGAAGTGGGTGTCCAGGGGAAACCCGTTGGTGTCGCCATGGCCGCCCGTGATGGAGAGGGCCGGCCCCGAAGTGAATAGGTGGGGGCCTTCGACCTCGCCGCGGTTGATGGCCTCCCTCAGGGCCACATCGCCGAAATTCGTGTCGCTTCCACAGTCCCGCACGGTGGTGAACCCGGCCAACAGCACCTTGCGGGCGTTCACCACGCCGTCGATGACCTTTTCAGCCCGGGACTGCTTGAGCTGGGCGAGCTCCGCCAGGCCTGCCTTGCCGGTGAGGTGGACATGGCAATCCAGCAGGCCCGGCAACAGGGTGCGGTCGCCCAGGTCGATCACTTCGGCGCCAGCTGGGGCTTCGCCCGCCTGGATGCGCCCCTCGTTGACCCAGAGCTGGGCGGGGGAGGTGAGCTTGCCGGTGCGCACATCCAGCATCCGGGCGGCTTTCAGGACCACCGGGTGGTCCTGGGCCAGGAGGCCGGAGGCCAGGAGCAGCATCAAGGCAGGACGCATGGGGACCCCTTTGGATGGTCGTCCACCAGTATCAGGGAACGGCCTCCCTCCGAGGGATTTGATTGAACCGGCAACCGCTCAGTGTTTGGTGGATTTCTGCCGCACCCGCTTGGGGGGCAGGGCCTTGCCTTTTTTCGGGGCCTGCTTGGCCGCGGGCTTGGGCCGTGCGACCACCTTCCGCTTCACCTTGGGCTTGGCCTTCTCTTCCTTCTGGCCGCGGAACGCTTCATTGCGGAAGCCCGGTTTCAGGCCTTCTCCGGGGTCCAGGATGCGGCGGACTTTAGCTTCCTCGTGGGCTGGCTCATCACCCTTCTGTTTTTTCTGGATGCTCAGGCGGATGGGGGTGCCGATGAAGCCGAACACGTCCCGCAGGCGGTTCTCCAGGTAGCGCACATAGCTGAAGTGCAGGCCCCGGTCGGTGTTGGTCTTGATGACGAAACTGGGAGGCCGCATGCCGACCTGGACCATGAAGTAGAGCTTGGGCAGCTTGCCTTCCACCATGTGGGGGCTCATGGCGTCCACTGCATCCTTCAGGAAGGCGTTGAGCTTGCCAGTGGGGACTCTCAATGCGTGGGTGGCGGCCACTTCGCGGATGTGGGCGAAGAGCTTGGAGACCCGCTGCCCATTCAACGCGGAGATGAAGATCATGGGCGCGTGGGCCAGGAAGCCCAGGTCCTGGCGGATCTTGTCCTCCACGGTCAGGGAAGTGAAGGTGTCCTTGTCCACCAGGTCCCACTTGTTCACCACCAGGATCACTGCGGCGCCCGCTTCGTGGGCGTAGCCCGCGATGACCGCGTCCTGGTGGGTCACGCCCTCCACCGCGTCGATGAGCAGCAGGGAGACATCCGCCCGGGCCATGGCCTGCTTGGCCTTCAGGATGGAGAGCTTTTCGGCGCCTTCGTGGGTCTTGCCTTTGCGCCGGATGCCCGCGGTGTCGATGAGGCGGTAGACCTGGTCTTCCACCGTGAACACCGTATCCACCGTGTCCCGGGTGGTGCCGGCCACGTCGCTGACGAGGCTGCGCTCGTAGCCCAGCAGCCGGTTGGTGAGGGAGCTCTTGCCCACATTGGGGCGGCCGATGATGGCGAAGCGGAGTTCCTCGTCGGGTTCATGGTGGTCGGCTTCTTCGGGGGTGCGGTGGAAGGGCAGGCGCACCCGGATCGCCTCCAGCAATTCGGCGACGCCGCTGCCATGGCTGGCGGAGATGCCCAGGATCTCGTCGAAGCCCAGGGCATAGAAAGCGCCGTCCGGGGCGCCGCCCTTCATGCCGTCCACCTTGTTGACCACCAGGATCATCGGCTTGCCCAGGCGCAGCAGTCGCTGGGCGATCTCCTCGTCGCCGGTGGTGCAGCCATCGTGGCCGTCCACCAGCAACACCACCACGTGGGCTTCGGCGAGGGCGGCGTTGGCCATGCGGGTGATGCCCGCGGTGATGACATCGTCGCCTTCGAAATCCAGGCCACCGGTATCCACCAGCTCAAAGACTTCTTCGGGGTCGCCTTCCTCGGAAAGGCAGGTGACCTTTCCATAGCTGCGGTCCCGGGTCATGCCGGGCAGATCATGCACCAGGGCGGCCCGGCTGCGGGTGAGGCGGTTGAAGAGGGTGGACTTGCCCACATTGGGGCGTCCGCAAAGGGCGACGAAGGGAAGTTTCATGGGAATCCTGACCCCTTTAGCTTAGCGGGTGGGCAGGGCAGCGCGGAGAGGGATCGGGGGTGGATGGCCGCGAGCCCTGTCAGCCCCGCGCCGTGCTCTGTCTTCACTTACCGACCCAGCAGAGCTGACGGGGCTCCCCTTCGCTCTTTGGTAGATGAAGTGCGTGATCTGCGATCACGCTAGTTTGGCGCAAGCGCTCAGGGCCGCTCGACTGGCTGGGCGCGGCCATTCCGCTTTGCGGAACCGGCTTCGACGCTTGCGCGCCTCAGCCTTGGCCTACCCGCCCGCCA
>JANXPB010000136.1 GCA_025357545.1 Holophagaceae bacterium | reverse complement strand
ACCAAGTTTCACTTTGTCTCGTGTATCGGCGCAGCCGATGCCGAGAAGAGCTACCTCATGTGCCAGTTTCGCGGATCAATCCGGGCGGTTCGGCGGTGGACTCACGCTCTGTGTGATCCACGCCGGACCGCCTGAATTTGCAGGCCTTCAGCCGGCAGGCGCTGCGCGCCCCACGAAGCAAGTTCGAGCAGGGATCAAGGGCGGCGGAGCTTGGTGCTTTTCTTGGTGTCTTCGTGCCTGCTCGGTATCGGCTTTGCCGATACACGAGACATAAAGTATAAATGGTGGTGAATCTTTATCTTTTGAATGCAGATCAGTATGAGGGGCATGGGATGAGGCACGAGGGATGTGCAAAAGCCAAGGGTGCCGAAGGCGCCCTTTTTCGCGCGCCTCCTACCCCTGAACTTCGCACCTGAATCAGCCCAGTTCGAAGGCGTTGAAGAAGTAGCCCACCTCGAAGGCCGCGCTCTCGGGCTTGTCGGAGCCATGGGTGGCATTGCGGCCGATGTTTGTGCCGAAGCGCTTGCGCAGCGTGCCTTCTGCGGCGTTGGCGGGGTTGGTGGCGCCCATGAGGTCCCGCCAGGCCAGGATCGCCCCTTCGCCTTCCAGGCACAGCATCACCACCGGCCCTTCGGTCATGAAGTCTTCCAACTCCTGGTAGAACCCCTTGCCCACATGCTCGTGGTAGAAGCCCTTGCAAAGGGCCGGAGTCAGCTGCACCCGCTTCAGCCCGCGGATCTGGAGCCCGCCCTGCTCGATGGCGGCGATGATCTCGCCCACGTGGCCGTCCTGGACGGCGTCGGGTTTGACAATGGCGAAGGTGCGCTCAAAGGGCATGGGTTCTCCTGCTTCCAAAACTTTAAGTGTGCCTTTGAACTTCCATGACCTCAACCACAAAGGCTCGGCGGGGCGGGTGGTTCCCTTTGGTTTTCTGGGCTTTGGAAACCCCGTATTTACGAGGTACAATCAACGGTTTACGCGATCGGAAGCCCACATGCTCGACAATATCCTGAAGAAGATCATCGGTTCGAAAAATGACCGAGAGCTCAAGCGTCTCTGGGCGAAGGTGCAGGATATCAACGTCCTGGAGCCCGGCATCCAGGCCCTCTCCGACGACGAGCTGAAGGCCAAGACGCCCTACTTGAAGGCCAAACTGGCGGCGGGATCGACCCTGGATGACATCCTGCCCGAGGCTTTTGCCGTCTGCCGCGAGGCCTCGCGCCGGGTGCTGAAGATGCGCCATTTCGACGTGCAGCTCATCGGCGGCATGGTGCTGCACGAGGGCAAGGTCTCCGAAATGCGCACCGGCGAGGGCAAGACCCTCACGGCCACGCTGCCCCTCTACCTCAACGCCCTGGCGGGCCTGGGCACCCACCTGGTCACCGTAAACGACTACCTGGCCCGGCGCGACGCCGAGTGGATGGGCCGCCTCTACACGTGGCTGGGCCTCAGCGTGGGCATCATCCAGCACGGTCTGACGGATGACCAGCGCCGAGAAGCCTACGCCGCGGATGTCACCTACGCCACGAACAACGAGCTGGGCTTCGACTACCTGCGGGACAACATGAAGTGGGACCTGGCGGATTTCACTCAGCGCGGCTTCGTGTACGCCATCGTGGACGAAGTCGACTCCATCCTCATCGACGAGGCGCGCACGCCGCTCATCATCGCGGGCTCCAGCGAGGAAGACACCTCCAAGTACTTCCTCATCGACGCGGTGGTGCCCAAGCTCACTCGGGACGTGGACTATAAGGTGGACGAGAAGGACCGCCAGGTCATGCTCACCGACGAGGGGATCCGGCACGCTGAAGCCCTGCTGGGGGTCCCGAACCTCTACGATCCCAGCGCCATCGAGACGCTCCACGGCCTCAGCCAGGCCCTGCTGGCCCAGAACCTCTACAAGCTGGACGTGGACTACATGGTGCGTCCCAAGGAGGACGGCAAGGGGCTCGAAGTGATCATCGTGGACGAGTTCACGGGCCGCATGATGCCGGGCCGCCGCTGGTCCAATGGCCTGCACCAGGCCATCGAAGCCAAGGAGGGCGTGGAAGTCCAGGCCGAGAACCAGACCTTCGCCACCGTCACCTTCCAGAACTTCTTCCGCATGTACAAGAAGCTGGGCGGCATGACCGGCACCGCCGAGACCGAGGCCGCGGAACTGCACCAGACCTACAAGCTCGACGTGGTCATCGTGCCCACCAACCAGCCCATGATCCGCCGCGACTACCAGGATGTGATCTACGCTTCGGCCAAAGGCAAGGCCTCGGCCATCGTCGAGGAGATCAAGCGGCTCAACGCCATCGGCCAGCCCATTCTGGTGGGCACTGCCAGCATCGAGAGCAGCGAGGCCGTGAGCGAGCTGCTGAAGACCGCCAAGGTCCGCCACGTGGTCCTGAACGCCAAGCACCACGAGAAGGAAGCCGAGATCATCGCCCAGGCCGGCCGCAAGGGTTCAGTCACCATCGCCACCAACATGGCGGGCCGCGGCACGGACATCCTGCTGGGCGGCAACCCCGAGGGGCTCGCCAAGCTCGAAGCCAAGAAGCGGGAGATCGAGTTCTACGACCTCGACGGCAAGGAGACGCCGGAATTCAGTGCCCTCGTGGAAGAGCTCGCCACCCAGACCGGAGCCGAGAAGCAGGAAGTCATCTCCCTGGGCGGCCTGCACATCCTGGGCACCGAGCGCCATGAGAGCCGCCGCATCGACAACCAGCTGCGGGGCCGCGCCGGCCGCCAGGGCGATCCCGGCTCCAGCCGCTTCTTCCTGTCCCTGGAAGACGACCTCATGCGCATCTTCGGCGGCGACAAGATGAAAGGCCTCATGGAGACCCTGGGCGCCAGCGACGACGAACCCATCGAAGCCGGCATGGTCAGCCGCGCCATCGAGAAGAGCCAGAAGCGCGTGGAACTCCAGAACTTCGAGATCCGCAAACACCTGCTCGAGTACGACGACGTGATGAACAAGCAGAGGATCTTCTTCTACAACCTGCGCACCGACATTCTGAAGGGCAACACCAAGGAGTACGTGCTGCGCATCTCGGCGGAGATCGCCGAAGGCCTCTGCAACGACTACCTGCAGGACAAGGGCGAGCGCGATTCGGCGGCCTTCAAGGAGCGGGTGGAGCAGCTCTTCGCCATGACCGGGGCAGACATCGACGCCATCGGCGACCTGCCCATGGGCCAGGCCGCCGAGGCCATGGCGGAACTGGTGCAGAAGAGCTACCTGGAGAAAGACGACCGGCTGGGCGGCGAGGGCATGCGCTCCTATGAGCGCTGGTCCATCCTTCAGATCATCGACTCCGCCTGGAAGCGCCACCTGCTGGTCATGGACCACCTGAAGGAGGCCATCAGCTTCCGCGGCTACGCCCAGCGGGATCCGCTGGTGGAATACAAGAAGGAAAGCTACGAGTACTTCGAGCAGATGCGCTTCGGCTACGAGGACGAGATCGTCTCTTATCTGTACCGTGTGGAACCCCAACCCTCCTATGTTCCGGATGATGATTTCTTCCGGGAGCCGGAACTCGTGGAGATGGGCCCCGACGAACAGGGCACCCTCGTGAACATCCAGAGCGGCGAAGGCGTCCAGCGCGTGGTGCGCTTCAACGTGGGCGGCATCGAAGATGACTGAAGCGGGTCCTCCGGTGAAACTCGTCCTGCCGGACCGCCACCTTCAGCCCTCCAAACGCCTGCCATTGGTCGTTGCAGGCCTCGCAGCCCTCAGCACCATGCTGCTGTGGCCTGCGGCCCATGCCTGGGCCCTGCTGGTATGGCTGGCCTGGGCGCCGGTTTTTGTCTTGGCCCTTAGATATGTGACAGGCTCATGGCTCCGCATCAGCGCCACCCGGGGCCTAAGCTATTGCCTGAAGCTGCCCTCGCGCACCCGGCTGGGCTCCGTGGAGCTGTTGGCCTCAAACATCGCCGAATTGCGCCTGGAGGCGACGCTGGGCTCGCGGCTGATGGGTCTGTGGAGCCTGCAGATCATCACCCGCGATGGCACCGCCCACCCTGCTTTCCGCTTCTTCCCGGGCCTGGACCGCCTGGCGGACGAACTCCACCGGTACCTCGAACAGAGATGAGTCTTTGAGGTGTGAGGTTCGCGGTTCAATTGGAACCGCGTCAAGCGCGTGGGCCTTTTCACTTCACCACCTCGTACCTGATATACCCCACCACCTCGAACCTCGAAGCTCCTAACCTGGAGCCATGGAACTGCTGATCGTCACGGGGCTCTCGGGCGCAGGCCGCCGGGCAGTGCTGGGGGCGCTGGAAGACGCGGGCTGCACGGCCATGGACAACGTGCCGGCCTCGCTCATCGAGCAGTTGATCGACGTCGAGGCGCGGGTGAACCCCGGCCTGGGCCGGTTGGCGGTGGGCATGGACAGCCGCCATGCGGAATTTCCGGAGGAGGCGGGCGAACTCATTGGACGTTTGAAGGCGCGGGGCATCGCCCTGCAACTCCTCTTCCTGGAGGCTGCGGATGACGTGCTGCTGTGCCGCTTCTCCGAGACCCGCCGGCCCCATCCCATGGCCGGCGAGGGCAGTGTGGCCGATGGGATCGCCCGGGAACGGAAGCTCCTGGAGCCCGTGCGGGCCCAGGCCACTCTCATCCTGGACTCCAGCCGCCTCACCTTGAGCCAGCTGCGGGCCCGGCTGAAAGAGCTGCTGCCGGACCTGCCGGAGCAGGGAACATCCCTGCGGCTCCTCAGCTTCGGCTACAAGCATGGCCTGCCCGCCGAAGCCGACGTGGTGCTGGATGCGCGCTTCCTGCCCAATCCCTACTATCGTCCCGACCTCCGGCCCTTGACCGGCAAGGACGCCGCCGTGAGGGACTACCTGCTGGAAAGCGAGGCCTTCACTGGCTTCCTGGCCCGCAGCGAGGACTGGA